>JAFZPN010000148.1 GCA_017550315.1 Clostridia bacterium | reverse complement strand
GAACGACGCCGAGATTCCCGCTGCCGTGAGGAAAGCCTTGTCAAAGCGAAGAGACGCCAACATCCGGCGTGCAAATTCATCGTAAAAATTCCCGTTCTCCGCCATTTCCCCTCCGGCGAGGAAAACCCTTACGGCCTCCTTTTTCCGCAGTTCTTCGGCCACGGAAGCGGAGTTGGTTGCCACAGCACACCGAAGGTCCCCGGGGATCTCCCTTGCAATGAGCCAGCCGAGAGACGCGGATGTCAGAAACACCATATCCCCCTCCGCGATCTGAGCTGCCGCCGCCTTGGCAAGCGCGAGATAATTGTCATAGATCTCCTCCCCGCAGCGTTCCTTCGATGAGAGCTTATGAATATCCGGCGTCCATCCCACGGACGGCGCCGACTGCCGGATTGCACCGGAGTGGGTTCGGAGCAGTTTTCCGGCTGCCGCAAGCTCGTCGAGATCATTCCGTGCAGTCCCGTAACTCACGCCGAATTTTCTCTGGATCTCTGCGGTGTTGATTCTTCCGTTTTCTTCAACGATACGAACGATCTGTGTCTGCCGTTCCTCCTTAAAGATGCCGCTTTCCTGTTTCATGGTTTTCGCCTCCTCAGAAATGTGCTTTTTTGTTGACGATTTCTAACGTTTGATATATTATACTGTATTTTTATGTCGTTGTCAAGAGGTTTTGTTCGTTTTCATTAAAGTTTTTTGTCGTTTTCTCTCTTTTTACTCCGCACTGATCGTCCCCTCGCCGGTCTTTTTCTCCTCCCGCTTGATTCTTTTCTCCCGCTGTGCTATAATAGGGAAAAACAACCACAAGAAGGCGCTTCATGACTGCTTCCCCCGTCTATCTCGCCCCGTGCGGGACCTATGAGATCCCCGCCCTCGCCGCGCTCTTCCGCTCCGCCTTCGAGGCCCTCTCCCTCCCGGACGATTTCTTCCGCGGGAAACGGGTGCTCTTCAAGCCCAATCTCGTCCTCGCGAAGCGGCCCGATCAGGGCGCGACCACCCATCCCGCCGTCCTCTCCGCCCTCGCCGACGTCGTGTTCACGATGGGCGCGGAGAGCATTACCCTCGCGGATTCCCCGGGCGGTCCCTATTCCGCCGCCGCGCTCGGCCATGTCTATAAGGTCTGTGCCATGGACACGGTCGATCCGCGCGTGAAGCTCAACGACGACTTCACCTACGGAAACGTCACGATGCACGGGGAAAAGCTCCGCAACGCGCGGCTGCTCACCGTCTATCAGCAGGCGGACGTCGTCGTCGATCTCTGCAAGATGAAATCCCACTCCCTCACCGGGATGAGCTGCGCCGTGAAGAATCTCTTCGGTCTCATCCCCGGGACGGAGAAGTTCGAGATGCACAGCGCCTTCCCCGCCCTCCCCGATTTCTCCGAGATGCTCGTCGACCTCGCGGAATACGTAACGGCGGACAAGCCCTTCCTCGCCGTGTGCGACGCGATCCTCTCGATGGAGGGCAACGGTCCGACGCACGGTACCCCGAAGATGACCGGACAGATGCTCGTCTCCCGCGATCCCTTCGCCCTCGACATTGTCGCCGAACACATGATGCGCCGGGACGGCGAGACGATCTATCTGAACGCCGCGGCCGCCCGGTCGAGGATCCCGCGGGACTGGCAGGAAATCCCCCTTCTCGGGACCGCGGAGCCGCCGACCTTCGACTTTGTCCGACCGGACGCCGAAGCGGGATCGTTCCTGCGCAATCTGTCCGGCTTCATGGGCGGACGCTTCGTCAAGGTGCTCGAGCCGAAGCCGGTGATCCTCAAAGACAAGTGTGTCGGATGCGGACGCTGCGCCGCTTCCTGCCCGCGCAAGACGATCCGGATGGTGAAGCGGGGAAAGAAGACCCGCGCAAGGATCCGCCGCGACGCCTGCATCCAATGTTACTGCTGTCAGGAGCTCTGCCCGATCGGCGCGGTCGGGATCCGGCAGAACCCGCTCTTCCGGCTCATTCACTGAGGTGCCCATGAACGTGCTCACCCTCGAAGCCCCCGCGAAGATCAACCTACATCTCGCGGTCGGCGCAAAACGTCCCGACGGATACCACGAAATCGAATCCGTCATGCAAGAGATCGATCTCTGCGACCTCGTGTCCGTGACCCGCGCGCCCCGTGCCGCCGGTCAGCACATCGCCGTGCACTGCTCCGATCCCGCCGTCCCCTGCGACCGGCGCAACATCGTCTGGAAATGCGCCGAGGCGTTCTTCCGCGCATACGGAATCGCGGAGTATGACATCTTCATCGACATCGAAAAGCATATCCCCTCCTCCGCGGGACTGGCGGGCGGCTCCTCCGACGGCGCGGCGACGCTGAAAGCGCTGAATCTTCTCTTCGGCATCCGCGCGGACCGGGATCGCCTCATGCAGATCGGCGCGTCGGTCGGGGCGGACATTCCCTTCTGCCTTGCGGGCGGGACCTGTCTCTGCCGCGGGATCGGGGAGCGGGTCACGCCTCTCGCAGTCCCGAAGCCGTCCTGGGCCGTCCTCGTTGCATTTCCCGGCGGCGGAATCTCAACTTCCGAAGCCTACCGCCTCCTCGACACATCCCCTGCAGCCTCATTCTCCTCGCCCGACATGCTGCTCACGGAGCTCCGGTCCGGCAGGCTCCCGTCCTCGCTTTTCAACGACTTCGAGCGGGTCGTCCTCCCCCGTCATCCGGGTGCGGCGGCCCTGCGGGATCGGATGAGCAGCCTCGGCGCCTCCTCCGTACGCATGAGCGGCAGCGGACCGTCCGTCTTCGGCCTCTTCCCCGCCCTCTCCGACGCCCGGCGTGCCCGCGAAACGCTCCTCGCCGACGGCATCCCCGCATGGGCGGCAAAACCCCTTTGAACCCATCCATCCGATCAGAAAGGAACATAACGCCATGTCCGATCCCATCCTCTATAAAGGCCGCGGCACGCCCGAGATGTACGACGATCTCATGGACTTCATGAATTACGTCTTCGGCTTCAACGGCAACGAAAAAGACTTCAAGAAGCTCCTCCCCAAGCTCTACAAGCCCGAATACGATCCTTGCTACTCCAACTATGTCGTCACCGAAAACGGAAAGCTGAAGGCCGCGATCGGCGCGTTCGACTCCGACCTCTCCGTGGACGGGGAGATCCTCCGTTCCCGCGGGATCGGCAACGTCGCCGTGCATCCCTATTCCCGCTCGAAGGGCTACATGAAGGACTGCATGCGCCTTGCCCTCGCCGACATGATCGAGGACGGCATCGACTTCTCGATCCTCGGCGGTCAGCGGCAGCGGTACCAGCACTTCGGCTTTGAGCGGGGCGGCCAGCAGATCTCCGTCGGCGTCGACCGGGGCAACCTCCGCCGTGCGTTCGAGGGCGTTCCGCTTCCGCCGCTGGAACTGCGGGACGTGCAGGCGGACGACACGGATCTGCTCGACCGGATCTACGCCCTCCATGCGACCCGCCCGGTCCGCACGATCCGCCCGCGGGAGCAGTTTTACGACATCGCGTGCTCATGGCGGTCGAACCTGACCGCGATCCTGCACGACGGCGACTTCCGCGGGTACTTCATCGGCGGGCTCGGCGAGCTGACCCTCGTCGATCACGCGGACACCGCCGACGTCATCCGCAATTACGTGGCGCAGCGCGGAGACGCGCATCTCTCCTTCCCGGTCTGGGAGACGGATCTTCTCGCGCGGATCACGGAGTTCGGCGGCGGACTCTCCTTCGATCACTGCGAGATGTTCAATATCCTCAACTATCCCCATGTGATCTCGACCCTGCTCCGCTTCAAGGCCAAATGCGTGACCCTCGGCGACGGCGCGCTCTCCCTCTTCATCCACGGCTTCGCGGGCGACGTCCGGGTGCGGATTGCGGTGAAGGACAACGACGTGACAGTCGAGACGTGCGCGGGAGACTGCGATCTCGAGCTCGGCCATCTCGAAGCGATCACCTTCCTCTCGGGGCTCTGGTCGCCTTATCACGACAAGCTCAGCCCCACCGTGCGCTCGTGGTTCCCGCTCCCGCTCTACGTGGACGGCGCGGATCATGTATAATTACGCAAAAAATCCCGCATAATATACACAAGCACCCGACGGTCCGCTCCGCCGGGTGCTGTTTTGTTCCGCCTCCCCGCCCCGTTTTTTTGCACCTTGCCGAAAAATTCCCCTCCGCGGTTTTTCCGATTCGTCAATGTGCAGAAATCTTCCGTGCGCACGAATTTTTTATCCCTTGTGCTTGCATTTTCGCCGGATTTGTGGTATATTTATACCGTTCAAAATTCCATTTATCGGAGGATCCACCATGAGCTATGTCCAGAACGTACTGTCCCAGGTAGAGGCGAAGTACGCCTACCAGCCGGAGTTTCTCCAGGCGGTCCGCGAAGTCTTCGAGTCCCTCGAACCGGTCATCACCAAGAATGAAAAATTATACGAGCAGGAAGCGATTCTCGAGCGCATCACCGAGCCCGACCGCCAGATCCAGTTCCGTGTTCCGTGGGTCGACGACACCGGCAAAATGCGCGTGAACATCGGCTACCGCGTCCAGTTCAACAACGCGATCGGCCCGTACAAGGACGGTCTGCGTCTCCATCCGTCCGTCAACCTCTCCGTCATCAAGTTCCTCGGCTTCGAG
>JAFZPN010000147.1 GCA_017550315.1 Clostridia bacterium | reverse complement strand
GGTTCGTCCACAATGGCGCGCGCCATGTCGGCGAGGACCGCGGCGATGTCGATGTCACGATAGCTGACCTGTGCGCTTCCGTTGTCCATTATTTCCCGATCACACCGTTCTTCACGAGCAGAGCCTTGACGGTTTCGGTCGGCTGCGCGCCCTTTTCGAGCCAGCTCTTGACCTTGTCGCCGTCGACAGTCAGGACGACGGGCTCCTTCATCGGATCGTAGTAGCCGACTTCTTCAATGAAACGGCCGTCGCGGGGATAACGGGAGTCTGCCACAACGATGCGGTAGAAGGGGGCCTTCTTCGCGCCCATTCTTCTGAGTCTGATCTTAACCATGATTTCCTCCGAAATGTTTTGTTTTTCTGAAAATGTTTTATAAAAATCCGGGTCCGCTTACGGGAGCGGGAACGGAATTTTCATCTTGTTTTTCCATCCCTTCTTGCCGGACATCTGGGATGTGAACTGCTTGATCATCTTGTTCATCTGATCGTACTGCTTCATAAGGCGGTTGACCTCTTCGACCGAGGTCCCGCTTCCGGCTGCGATGCGCTTGCGGCGGCTGCCGTTGATGATGTCGGGGTGCTCCCGCTCGTAGACCGTCATCGCGAGGATGATCGCTTCGGTGTGCGCGAGGGCCTTTTCGTCGACCTTTGCGTCCTTGAGCGTGCCCGGTTTCATCCCCGGGATCATACCCGCGAGCTGGTCGAGGGAGCCCATGTTCTTGATCTGCCGGAACTGATCGAGGTAATCCGAGAGAGTGAAGGTGTTCTCCCGGAGTTTCTTTTCGAGCTCGGCGGCCTTCTTCTCGTCGATCGACTGCTGCGCCTTCTCGATCAGCGTGAGCACGTCGCCCATGCCGAGGATGCGGGAGGCCATGCGGTCCGGATAGAACGGTTCGATCGCGTCGAGCTTCTCGCCCACGCCGACGAATTTGATCGGCTTTCCGGTGACGTACCGGACGGAGAGCGCCGCGCCGCCCCTCGTATCGCCGTCGAGCTTGGAGAGGATGACGCCCGTGATGTCGAGCTTCTCGTTGAAGGCGGAGGCCACGTTGACGGATTCCTGGCCGATCATCGCGTCGATGACGAGCAGGATCTCGGTCGGGTTCGTCGCGGCTTTGATCTCTTCGAGCTCGTTCATGAGGACTTCGTCGACCTGCAGCCGTCCTGCGGTGTCGATGAACACCATGTCGTGACCGTGCCGCGCGGCGTGTTCGAGGCCTGCCTTCGCGATCTCAACGGGATCGCCCTGTCCCATGTCGAACACCGGAACGTCGACCTGCGCGCCGACGACCTTGAGCTGGTCGATAGCGGCGGGACGGTAGACGTCGCACGCGACGAGGAGGGGACGCTTGCCCTGCCGCTTGTACATCCCGGCGAGCTTGGCGGCGTGCGTGGTCTTGCCGGAGCCCTGCAGACCCACCATTACCACGACGGTCGGCGGCTTCGGGCTGATGACGAGCTTGCTGTTAGCCTCGCCCATGAGGCGGATCAGCTCTTCGTGGACGATCTTGATGATCTGCTGGCCGGGTAAGAGGCTTTCCATCACTTCGCTGCCGATCGCGCGCTCGGTGACGGTCTTCACAAAGTCGCGCACGACCTTGAAGTTCACGTCCGCTTCGAGCAGAGCGAGCTTCACTTCGCGCATGCCCTCACGCACGTCCGCCTCGGTCAGTTTGCCTTTGTTGCGGAACTTGCGGAAGGCGTTGTTGAGCTTTTCGGATAAGCTGTCGAACATGGTTCCTCCTACATGGGGTCTGGCTGGCGGAGGGCGGTGAGACGGTCCGCGGCATCCCGGATCACCCGGGCGGCGTCCCTGTCCGTCGTCTTTTCCGCGAGGGCGGCGAGGGTTCCCGCGATTTCGGAGACGGTCTCGGTCATGCGTGCGAGGGAGAGCGTCTCTTCAAGGGTGTGAAGCTCGTCCTCGGCCTTCTTGATTCCGTCCCGTACGCCCTGACGCGAGAGCCCGGTGAGCTCCGCGATCTCGGAGAGGGAATAATCCTCGTTGTAGTAATAATCGAGCAGTTCCCGCTTCCGCTCCGTGAGAAGCGCGCCGTAGGCGTCAAGAAGAAGCGGGAAGCGCATGTCTTTCACAAATATATCGATCACCGCGCCATACTGTAAAGTGTTTTGCTTTACACATTATACCATTCCTCCGCGCCGTTGTCAAGAGGCCGGGACAATTTCTTCCCTTTTGCTGAGCAAAAGCCCGACAGGCGGACGTATTTTCGGCAGATCGACGGTCCCGCGGACGACTTTGCTTGACAGGCGGGCGGATTTCGGGTATAATACGGGCGGGGGATCCCCGATTATCTTCGATTTGACGGAGGATTTGCTATGCGAAACGGCCAACCCTATCTCGACACAGAGAGCAATCCCATCCATGCGCACGGCGGCTGGATGCTCGACTGCGGCGGCTGGACCTACTGGTACGGCGAGGATCGGCGGGCGGATCACTATGCCGCGGTCTACCGCTCGTCCGACAGGAAGAACTGGGAATTCCGCGGAAACATCCTCTCGGCGGACACCCCGTTCGAGGCGACTTCGGGCCGCTTCGATCCGCGCCTCTCCTGGGAGCGGGACGGCGTGCGGCACAAGGTCAACATCGAGCGCCCGAAGGTCCTCTATAACGAAAAGACGAAGAAGTTCGTCCTCTGGGCGCACTACGAAAACGGTGAAAACTACCGCGAAGCCCGCGCCTGCACCGCCTCGTCGGATTATCCGGACCGCGGATTCGTCTATCACGGCTCCTTCAACCCCTTCGGCGAAATGTCGCGGGACTGCACGGTGTACGTCGATGCGGCGGGGGACGCCTATTTCGTCTCCGCCTCCCGGGACAATGCCGATCTGCACATCTACCGCCTGACGGAAGACTATCTCAACGTCGACGAGTGGGTGAAGTCGATCTACAACCACGAGTTCCGCGAGGCCCCGGCCCTGTTCGAGCGCGGCGGGCGGACGTATATGATCTCCTCGTACTGCACGGGATGGGCGCCGAATCAGGGCAAGTGGTGCGCGGCGGATTCCGTGACGGGCCGCTGGGGTCCGCTCCGCGATTTCGGCGACGGGACGACCTTCGGCTCGCAGAGCGCGTTCGTGCGGCGGGAAGGGGACCGATACTGGTACGTCGGCGACCGCTGGATGGGCGGGGAACCGAAGTATTTTGCATCGACCTACGTCGCCCTCGAGATCCGGTTCACCGAAGACGGCGCACCTTATATCGAGTGGACGGACGAGCCGGAATTGTTCAACTGAATGCACATCAAAAAGCTGTCGCGGATATGCGGCAGCTTTTCTGGTTCATGATGGCTCTTCGTTTTGAGGGGGTCTGCGGCAATTCTTTTTGCAGATCAGCGGGCGTCCTTGTTCCTGTCCGTTATGTACGTAAACCGCTCGATCCTCACAAATCCCATCCCCCGGAGGATCTCCTCCGAACGGTCGCCGTCGGCAGCGGTGTTATACCCCGGAATGAACGGCACGCGCACGGTCACGCGGTCCGGACACAGGGCAGCCAGCCGCGTGAGATTCCGGCGCATCCGATCGGACGGCTGACCCGTGTAGCGCTCGTAGATCGTGGGATCCATGTCCTTGACGTCGACGATGAATTCGTCGATGGGGCATTCTTCCGCCGTAATTCCTTCCGGCACGAGCGCGTCGAACAAGGCGGACGGCACGGCGAGCGAGGTCTCGAGATTGAACCGCCACGTGACGCCCTGCTCCCGCGCATACCGGATGAACGCGGCGATGAACGGGGCCTGAAGCAGCGGTTCACCGCCGCCGAAGGTCACGCCGCCGCCCGTCGCGGTGAAGTAGAGATCGTCGATCCTGACCGTGTCAAAGAGGGCGGAGACGGTGTAGGTCCGCGGGCGGAACGACGGATCGGCGCACACGCTATTGATGCAGTACCGGCATGCGAGCGGGCATCCGTAACCGCCGACGAGGGTCGTCACGCCCGCGCCGTCATAGGCCAGCCGGTGCCGCGATACGGCGAACGCGCGGAATGTCAGGCTGTCGGCTGTCACGGCTCGATCTCCTCGGTGTAATCGGGAGCGGGCATGATCCCCGCAACGGGCGGATATTCCTCCTCCGCGGAGAATTCGTAATCGCAGACCGGCGGTTCGCCTTCCGTGACCTCATAGTCCTCGGGATCGTTCTCATTCTCCGGATCCGGCAGCGCGATCTCGCCCTCCGTCCGCTCGGCCTCGGCGGTCTCGTCGATCACGGCGACGTCCCCTTCGAGCTCGGTGACTCCGGAAGAGTGCGTCCCGTTCCCCGTGAACTGCTCGCCCGAGACGGGAACGCAGGACGCGAGCGAGGCGGCGAGGATCCCGGCGGATACCCCGGCGATCGCGGTACGAAGGCCGCGCTTTTTCTTTTCTTCGAGCGCGCGTTCGAGGATGCGGACCTCGGCTTCGCAGCGCGGGCAGGTGCCCCGGCATTCGCCCTTGTGGGTGCACTCCTCGATGCGGATGGAAATATCGTTCTTCGCGGCGATGTCGCGGCGGATCTCTTTGAGGATCGCGCATTTCTGTTTTCCGGTCATGGCGTACCTCCCGGTTTTGTGGATTTCTGACATTTAGACGCCGCGGATGCGGAAAAAGTTCCCGGAGCGGCGGGTTTTTCTGTTATTTTGCAGAAAAAGAGGCTGTCGGAATGAAACCGGCGGCCTCTGTTCGTATTGGCTTCGGGATGTCAGATCTGCGTGGAGCCCGAGATGCTCTGACGCTTGATCTTGTTGGTGGTGGTCTTCTCGAATTCCTTCTGGCGGATGACGATCTTCGCGATCTGCTTGTAGGTGGGCAGGGAAGCGGTGACCTTCGCGATGTCGGCCTTCAGGGATTCCGCGGGATCGGTGATCGCCATCTCCTCGACCTTCTCGTCGTTTAAGAAGACCTCGGCGCAGAGCTTGACTTCCTCGCCGTGCTCGTTGCGAAGCGAGTAGACGACGACTTCCTTGACGTACGGGATGTTCTGGATGTAGTTCTCGATCTCCTCGGGGTAGATGTTCTTGCCGTTGGCGAGGACGATGATGTTCTTCTTGCGGCCCGTGATGATGAGCTGCTCGCGCTCGTTCATCGTGCCGTAGTCGCCGGTGGAGAACCAGCCGTCCTCGGTCAGGACCTGCGCGGTCGCCTCTGGCTGCTTGTAATAGCCGAGCATGACGATGTCGCCCTTCACGCAGATCTCGCCGATGCCTTCGGGCGTGACGTCGTCAAAGCGGAGCTCGACGCAGGGCAGGACGCTGCCGACGGTGTTCCAGTCGTTGAAATAGTCGCGGTTCGCGGCGACGAGGGGCGAGCATTCGGTGATGCCGTAGCCGTTGATGAGGTCGATGCCGATCGCGTCGAAGAATTCGCCGATCTCCGGACGGATGGGGGCGCCGCCGCACACGATCTTGCGCAGGTTGCCGCCGAAGTTCTCGTGGATGCTCTTGAAGAACTTCTTGCGCAGGTCGATGCCGATCTTGCGGAGCCCGTTGCTCGTCTTGATGAGTCCGCGGAGCGCGCCGGCCTTGCCCGTCTTCTCGGCGGTCTGCCAGATCTTGCGGTAGAAGACCTCGGCGAACGCGGGAACGAGGTAGATGTAGTCCGGCTTGTAGGTGTTCAGGTTCTTGAGCACGAGGGTGAGGTTCTCGTTGATGCAGATCGTCGAGTGGTGGTGCAGGGACACGAGGATCCCCGCGACGGCCTCGTAGGTGTGGTGATACGGGAGGACGGAGAGGCAGGTTTCATAGACGGTCGAGACCTGCAGGCCGTAGTACACGATGGAGATGAGGTTGTGCTCGGAGAGCATGACGCCCTTCGCCATGCCGGTCGTGCCGGAGGTGTAGACGATCATCTTGAGATCGTATTCCCCGCTCGTGTGCGCGTCGTACTTGTCGTATCCCTCGTCGAGAAGGGCGTATCCGCGCGCGACGAGGTCCCGGTAGGATATGAAGCGGGGATCCTCGCCGAAATAGTCCGCGCGGCATTCCTCGTCCGACCTGCGGTCGTTGTTGACCACCCGGATGAAGAGCTTGATGCGGGAGAGCGCGCCGTCGGCGTTGCGCTTCACGAGATCGTCGTAGCTGTCCGAATAGAAGAGCACGGTGGAGTCGCTGTGGTTCAAAATGTTGAGGACGTCCGCCTCGGGGAGATCCTTGTCGACCGGGACGTAGACGCCGTCCCCGGCGAGCGCGGCGAGATAGACGGTGATCCAGCGGTAGCTGTTTTCGCCGATCTGCGCGATGTGGCCGTCGATCAGGCCCTTTTCGGTCAGGGCGGAGCCGATGGCGTGCACGTCGCGGATGAAATCGCGGTAGGTGATGTCGCGGATGGTGTCCTGGTCGACGCGGTAGCGGAACGCGATCTTGTCGGCGGCTTCGTCCCCGGCGATCTGTAACAGTTCCCGGATGGAGTGGACGGGGGTGACTTCGTAAAGGGGATAATTCTTGAGTTCCTTCATGGGAACATCCTCCTGTGGCAGCGGTTGTCAGGTATGTTGAATATTATTATAACAGAACTGTAAACAGATGTCAACCAATTTGGAAGAACTTTGTTGAAAAACTGTGCGGATTTCGCTCTTATACCGAAAAAACCGGCGCATTCCGCAGAAAGAGAAGTGCTTACATGTTCGATCAGATCAGGCTGCCGAACGGCCTCACCGTCATCGGCGAACGCCTTTCGTATTTCCGCAGCGTATCCGTGG
>JAFZPN010000146.1 GCA_017550315.1 Clostridia bacterium | reverse complement strand
GGCGTCCGGAAAGGCCGGCGGATTCGACGAAAAGATCCGGGCGGCCAAAGCGGCGGGCGTCCTTCCCGTCATCGTCGGCCTGCCGGATCAGACCGAGGGCGTCTCCCTCGACGAAGCGATCGCGGAACTCTCGAAGACCCTCTCCCTGCCCGGGCGGCGGGTGACGGTCATCGGCATAGGACCAGGCGGCAGGAGCAGCCTCACCGAAGAGGCAAAGGAGGCGCTTTATGCCTGCGACGCGGTGATCGGCGCGCGGTCCGTGGCAGAATCCGCAGCGGTCGGGAAACCGCTGTTCTTGGAGTTCCTCCCGGAGAAGATCCGCGCCCTCCTCGACGCCCATCCCGCCATCCGTCGCGCCGCCGTGGTCATGCGCGGGGACACGGGATTCTTCAGCGGGACGAAAAAACTGCTCGGCGCACTCGACGGGTACGACGTGACGCTCCTTCCGGGGATCTCGTCCGTATCGGCATTTGCCGCCAAACTGGGGGTCAGCTGGGACGACGCCTCCCTCCTCTCCCTCCACGGCAGGGACGCGGACCTGATCCACGCGGTCACCTCCTCCCGCAAGGTCTTCGCCTTGACCGGGGGTGAGAACACGCCCGCCATCCTGTGTCAGAGACTTTGTCAGTTCGGACTCGGGCATCTGCGGGCCGCCGTGGGGGAGAGGCTTTCCTACCCGGATGAGCGGATCACGCGGGGCACGGCGGAAGAACTGTCGGCGGGCGCATATGACGCATTGTCTTTGCTCTATATCAAGAACGACGCACCGGATTTCCGCGTGCGCCACGGGATCCCGGACGACGAATTCCTCCGGGGCGACGTCCCGATGACGAAGGCCGAGGTCCGGGCTGTGTCCATGGCCGCGCTCGACTTGCCGCCGGACGCGCAGGTATATGACATCGGCGCGGGGACCGGATCGGTGTCGGTGGAGTGCGCGCTAACCGCGTATGCCGGGCACGTCTGGGCGGTGGAAAAGGAAGCGGATGCGGCACAGCTAGTGCGGCAGAACCGGGTAAAGTTCCGGGTGGAGAACCTTTCGGTGATCGAAGGGACCGCCCCGGATGCGATTGCCGATCTCTCCGCGCCGACGCACGCGTTCATCGGCGGTTCCTCCGGAAATCTGCGGGAAATCCTCGCCGCGCTGCTGCGGAAAAACACGGACGTGCGGATCGTTCTGAACGCGATCACGCTGGAGACACAGGCAGAAGCGGCGGCGTGTGCGGCGGAGTTCGGATTTGCCGTTTACGAGACCGTCTCGGTGAGCGTCGCGCGCGCCCGGAAGCTGGGCCGATACCACATGATGACCGCGCAGAATCCGGTCTCGGTCATCACCCTCGCGGGAGGCAGGCTGCCATGAAAGAACGGCTTATCGTCCAGACGGCGGCCCTCTGCCTCGGGTTTCTGATCGACTTCTTCGTCGGGGATCCCTATTCGATCCCCCATCCGATCGTTGCGATCGGCAAGCTGATTTCGTTTTTTGATCGGAAGCTCCGACGCGGCAATTCCAATCCGAAGGACGTGGGCAGGGGAGTCCTCACGGTGATCCTCGTGGCCCTCATCTCCACCGCCGTCCCCGCGCTCTTCTTGGAAGGGGCATGGCGGCTCCACCCGATCCTCTATCTCGTCCTCGACAGCATCATGTGCTGGCAGATCCTCGCGGCGCGTCAGCTGTACCGGGAAGGGGTCAAGGTGCAGCGCGCGCTGGAAAAGGGCGATACGGAAGGCGCACGGTACGCCGTCTCGATGATCGTCGGACGGGACACGAATGTACTCGACGAGGACGGGATCTGCCGGGCAGCCGTTGAGACCGTCGCCGAGAACACCTCGGACGGCGTGATCGCGCCGCTGTGCTGGATGATCCTCTTCGGCGCGGCGGGCGGATTTTTCTATAAATCCATTAACACGATGGACTCGATGCTCGGCTACAAGAATGAGAAATACCTGTATTTCGGGCGGGCCGCCGCGAAGACCGACGACGTGGTGAATTACCTCCCGGCCCGGATCTCCGCGCTTCTCATGATCCTCGTATGCCCTCTTTGCAGACTCGACGCGAAAAACGCATGGAGGATTTTCAAACGTGACCGCTACAAGCACGCCAGCCCCAATTCAGCGCAGACGGAATCAACCTGTGCGGGCGCGCTCGGTCTGCGTCTGGCCGGGGATGCGGTGTACGGCGGCGTGGTCCATAAAAAGGAATTCATCGGCGATCCGATCCGGGCGATCGAACCGGCGGACATCACCCGTGCGGGCAGACTGATGTACGCGGCGTCCTTCGCGATGCTGCTCCTCGGCGTCCTTGCGCGTACTCTGGTGTGGTTATGCTTTTAAACGGAAAAAGCCCCCACGGGGGCGATATTTACAAGAACCGGGCGGTCCTTGACTTCTCGGCGAACATCCATCCCCTCGGGATGCCGGCGGAAGTGAAGGACGCGCTCATCCGGGCGGCGGACCGTGCGGACGTCTATCCCGATCCACACTGCACCGCGCTGCGGGAAAAACTCGCGGAGGCGGAAGGGGTCCCTGCGGACGGGATCCTCTGCGGAAACGGCGCGGCGGAGCTGATTTATCTCTATGCCTACGCGCTCCGGGATCGGGATCCGCGGCCTGCCCTCGTCCCCGTCCCGACCTTCTGCGAATACGAGCTCGCCCTCGACGCCGCGGGGATCCCGTCCGAGCGGTACTTCCTCGCCGAAGCGGACGGCTTCCGGCTGACGGAAGATATTCTCGCATGCGATTTCACGCGGTATTCCGCCGTCTTTATCTGCTCGCCCAACAACCCGACGGGATTCTGCGTCGATCCCGTTCTGATCCGTGCGCTGGCGGAGACGGGCGTGCGGCTGTTCTTCGACTTCACGTTCCTCGATCTGACCGAGGATCCCGCGCGATATCGTATCCCCGCGCTAATCCGGGAACACCCGAACGTCACGGTCCTCCGGGCGTTCACGAAGAGCTATGCCATGGCGGGGGTGCGGCTCGGCTATGCGCTCTCTGCGGACGCGGATTTCCTCGGCGCGATGGCGGGGAAGAGCCAGTGCTGGAACGTCTCGGTCCCGGCACAGGAGGCGGGGATCGCCGCGCTCGGATGCCGCACATGGCTCCGGGATTCCGTGAAGAAGATCGGGCGCGAGCGGGAACGCCTCGTGGACAGCCTCCGGACATGCGGCCTCCGGGTACTCCCGGGTGAGGCGAACTATCTGCTGCTGTATGCGGACCGCGATCTGCCCGCTCAGCTCCGGGAGCGCGGGATCCTCGTGCGGGACTGCGCCGCCACACCCGGACTGGGGAAGGGCTGGTTCCGGATCGCCGTCCGGACGCCGGAGGAAAACGAAAAGCTGCTCTCTGCCGTGAAGGAGGAACTTCGATGAGAAAAGCAAAACCGATCATGATCCAGGGGACCATGTCGAATGCGGGCAAAAGCCTGCTCTGCGCCGCGCTGTGCCGGATCTTCCATCAGGACGGCTACCGCGTCGCGCCGTTCAAATCGCAGAACATGGCGCTCAACTCCTTCATTACGGACGAAGGGCTCGAAATGGGCCGGGCACAGGTCGTGCAGGCGGAGGCGGCATGCGTGAAACCCTCGGTCCTCATGAATCCGATCCTGCTCAAACCGACGACCGACGTGGGTTCGCAGGTCATCGTGAACGGCGAGGTCCGGGGCAACATGCGCGCGGCGGACTATTTCAAGTATAAGACCGAACTCATCCCCGACATCCTCCGCGCGTACGATACGCTCGCTGCGGAAAATGACATCCTGGTGATCGAAGGGGCGGGCTCCCCGGCGGAGATCAATCTGAAATCCGCGGATATCGTCAACATGGGCATGGCGAAGATGGCGGGCGCGCCGGTTCTGCTGGTCGGGGACATCGACCGGGGCGGCGTGTTCGCGCAGCTTTTCGGCACGGTCGCGCTTCTCGAACCGGACGAGCGGGCCATGGTCAAGGCGACGGTCATCAACAAATTCCGCGGCGACGTCTCGATCCTCGAACCGGGGCTCGACATGCTGTACGACCTCGTCAAGGTCCCGTGCGCCGGGGTGGTCCCCTACGTGCATGTCGATATCGACGACGAGGACAGCCTCAGCGAGCGGCTGACGGCGGGCGAGCGGAAGGAGATCGACATCGCGGTGATCTCCCTGCCGCGGATCTCCAATTTCACGGATTTCTCGCCCTTCTCGCGCTTTTCCGCCGTGTCCCTAAGGTATGTGAAAAACCTGTTCGAGCTCGGCTCGCCGGATCTCATCATCCTCCCCGGCACGAAGTCCACGATTTCCGATCTCAAATGGATGCGACAGAATGGGCTCGAGGCGGGGATCCTCAAGGCTGCCTCGCGCGGGACCCCGGTCTTCGGGATCTGCGGAGGGCTCCAGATGCTCGGGACGAAGATCGCCGATCCGTACGAGACCGAGGGCGGCGGCGAGATCGCGGGCATGGGGCTTTTGCCGGTCGAGACCGTCTTCGCGCGGCAAAAGACCCGGACGCAGACGGAGGGCGTTTTCCGGGATCTCGATGGACTGTATGCCCCCTTGAACGGCTTATTCCACCGCGGCTACGAGATCCACATGGGGCAGAGCGGCTTCGACGCGCCCGTGATCCAGCGGGAAAACGTATGTGGGAGCTACATCCACGGCCTGTTCGACGAAAACGGGATCGCGGAGGCCATTGTCCGCGCGCTGTATGAGAGGGCAGGGCTCACCTTTGACGAGAACGCGGTCTTCGACGTGCACGTCTACCGGGAGGCGCAGTATGACAAACTGGCGGACGCGGTGCGGGGTGCGCTCGACATGGAGATGATCTACCGGATTTTGGAGGAGGGCGTATGATCCACCTGTATTACGGCGAGGGCAAGGGCAAGACCACGGCGGCGATCGGGCTGGCGGTTCGCGCGGCGGGAGCGGGGATGCGTGTGCTGTTTGCGCAGTTCTTCAAGGACGGCTCCTCGTCCGAAATCCGCATCCTATCCGCGCTCCCCGGCGTGGAGACCGTCCATCCGGGCCTGCACTACGGACGATACCGGACCATGAACGATGGGCAGCGCGCCGAGATCGGGGAGAGCTACCGCACGCTGTTTGCGGAAATTGCCTCCCGGGCGGCGGAGTTCGACCTCATCGTGCTCGACGAGGCGGTCTCGGCCTACGGGTACGGCGTGCTCGACCGCGCCGCGGTGACGGATTTTCTCCGCAGAGAGGGACAAAACCGCGAGGTCGTGCTCACCGGACGGGGACCCGCTCCGGAGCTTCTGGCGCTTGCCGATTACGCCACGGAGATGAGAAAAGAAAAACACCCCTTCGACTCCGGCGTCACCGCCAGACGAGGGGTGGAGTATTGAGAAAGGGAAGCGCCCTGACAGAGGAGAAGGCCTGCGTCAGTTTCTCTGCGAAACGGTGAACAGCGAGTAGAAGTAGCCTTTTTCCTCCATCAGCTCGCCGAAGGTGCCCTGTTCCGAGACCATGCCGTTTTTCAGCGCAAAGAGACCGGTGCAGCGGCGCAGGATGTTCTCGTCAAGGTCGTGCGTGACGATCACGCGGGTGTAGCCGTCGAGGCGCAGAATCGCGTCCAGCACCTCATACGATGTCTCGGCGTCGAGGGAGGCGGTCGCTTCGTCCACGAACAGCACGGGCGTCTTGCGCAGTAGCGCTCTGGCGATCGAGATCCTCTGCCGCTCGCCGCCGGAGAGTCCGGAACCGTTTTCGCCGCAGAGATAGTCCGCTCCTTTTTCGGCGATCAGCCCCGAAAGACCCGACAGGCGCACCGCCCGTTCGATCTCGTCCTCCGGGAAATCGGAGAACATCGTGATATTGTCGCGGATCGTGCTGTTGAACACGAACACGTTCTGCTGGATGATCGAAACGAGATCGTACAGCGAGCCGGGCGAGATGGATTTGAGCTCCCGCCCGTCATACAGGATCTCGCCGCGGTAGTCTTCGGAGGACGCCATAAGCAGGTTCAGAATGGTCGATTTTCCGCTTCCGGAACCGCCGACCAGGGCATAGCAGCCCCCCGCAGAAAGCTTCATGTCGACGTCCTCCAGAACGGGCTTGCCCTCTTCGTAGGAGAAGCTGAGATCCCGGACACAAATCCCCTCCTGAAGCTGCGGCATGATCGGCTCCCCCTTGTCCGGCACGTTTTGTTCAAGCGCTCCGGCGAGCTTGTCGATCAGTCCGAAGGAAGCCATGGTTCCCGCGAAGAAGGCCGGGAAGGTCTGGATCGGCGCCAGCACATAGTTCAGAAGCTGCATGAAGACGATGGCCGTACCGGCCGTGATGCCGCCTCTGCCGGAGAGGGCGAGCGCGGCGGCGACGAAGAACACGCCGAATTGCAGGATTCCTCCCGCCAGATTGGAAGCATACGAGACATGCACGTTCACATTCGTGCGTTTTTTTGATGCGTCGGCAACGCCGCCGTTACTTTGCTCATGGATGCGGGCGATGTTCTTCTCCGCCTTGAAGCTCTTGATGACGGCGAATCCCGTGAGCGCGTCCTTGAGCATGCCGGTGTAGCTTTCCTTTTTGTCGGAGACGCTCTTTTCCGCTTCCGCCGCCTTGTTGCCGAGGACGATGGAAACGACGATCGGCAGGAGCGAGAATCCGATCGCGACCAGCGTCAGCAGCGGGCTGTACCACAGCATGAGGCCGAGCGCGCCGATGAACGCGACTCCGACTTCGATCGTGTTTTTCAGTTTTCCGATGAAATCCGTCTCGATCGTGTTCACATCGTTCGAGAGCGCGGAGATATAGAGCGAGCTGTTTTCTCCCGAGAACGCCTGGATCCCCTTTTCCATGAGACGCTCGAAGGCGTATGCCCGGTACTGCTTCATCGCCTTCGCGCGGAATTCCGATAGAAACGCCCGATCGAGCATCCATGCGAGTCCATACAGCGCAAAACCGCCTCCCGCGATGCAGAGGAGCACGGTGAACGTGTAGGGGCAGTCACCGGAGATGAGGTCGGCGACCTCCTTGAGCAGCCAGGAGACCACAAGTTCTCCGAGCGCGGTGAGCAGAGCCGCGGCCACGGTCATGGCGAGGTTGAATTTGTTCCCCCGGAACAGCTCTTTGAGGAACGGGCGGCGCAGCGCCTTCAGTTCTTTCTTATTCATGGTTTTTCTCCTGTATGCTGACGGCTTTCCAAAGGGCCGTAAACTCTTCATTCTCAAATGACTTTACCGTATGATCGACCGCGTCTGCCGCCGTCACACCGAGGTCGTCGTGCGCGCTCGCGCCTTCGATGCGGTCAATAAAGCGGATATCGCTTTCGTCATAGCTCGGAGCGGTATCGAAGAACGCGGCGATTTCCGCGGCTTTTCGGAGGGATTCGCGCGCCTCATCCTCCTGCCCGGACAGGAACTGCGCATAGGCAAGGGTGGTAAACAAGGCGCTGTTGACTTTGTCAAGATAATTCGGCTTGCCGTTCTCCCGCAGCCCGGAAAAGAACTCGATCCCCGCGCAGAGGATCGTCCGGGTGGAGTCATAATCGCCGCGCGCGAAGAAGACGTTGATATAGCCGATGATCGTGTTGATCAATTCGGAGATGATCTTCGCCAGCGATTCCGACAGAAACGGGACAGCCTCTTCCGTGCGTTCGGCCATTGCCAGGGTGGAACCGATTTTGTGATTGTACAGCCCGCCCGCGTTGTGCTTCTTCAAGAGGCCGATCCCCTTTTCGAGTTCGTTCAGTCCGAAATAAACCTCCGCCATTTTCCCATACAGCGTTTGTTCGCTGATTTCGGGATCCTCGTTCTGCGGCAGCAGCAGAAGGGACTGCCCGTATAACTCCAGTGCCCGCCGGAGCAGGTCCCTATCCCCGCTCTCGTATCCGAAGACGCTGTGCATGACGGCGCTCTCGTAAACGATCTCAAAGGCATGAGGGTACTTTTTCAGCGCCCTTTCCGCCTCCGCAAGCCCGCTACGGTCCTTTCCGCGGCGATATTCCCGCAGACGCCGCACGGTCTCTGCCAGCCGGTTGTCCTTCATCCGATAGCCCAGCAGGACGTCCACGGAGGTGTCAAAAAAATCCGCCATCTCCACGATCAAGTCGAGCTCCGGCACGGATAATCCCGCCTCCCACTTGTAGACCGCGCCCGTCGTCACCCCGAGTACCTCGGCAAGCTGCTCCTGCGTCAGGGACCGTTCTTTCCGGAATTTCCGGATGTTCTCTGCAAGCATCATTTTCATGCGTCACCCTCCCGTTGTTTTTTTCGGTACCATTATACAGCAAGCGCGCGAAAAAGTAAAGACACTATCCATACTGATAAGATTTTATTTTTTATACTGTCCGTGTTAGTTTTGGAAGGTGCAGCCGAAAACCTGCCTGCCCGGACAAACAAAAATACCTGTCCGCCGTCAGCAAACAGGTATTTCGAGGCGCGCAGTCATCGTTTCCACATCTGCACAGCCCCGCTCACTCCGGGAGTGTTTCCTCCTTCTTTGCCAGCCAGCCCCGGAAGAGGCCGCCTTCAAACAGGGAAATGATGATAAAGAAGATGTCTGCGAACAGGATGAAAAGTAACGAGGGGATCAGGATACGCGTGTATTTCTTCCCGAAGAAGGTCCCCTTGCGGATCGAGGCTCCCATACGGGCGAGGTAGAACAGCACGCCGAGGTTGAAGTAGAGAAGAAGCGCGGCGTTTTCCCCGAAGCTGATCCAGGCGTCTTTCGGGAAAAAGTTCCCGGTATGGACCGCGCTCAGCACGGTGTTCACGAGCAGCAGCGCAATGTCCACGACAAATAGGATCCGGGTCACGTTCAGCATCACGCCGCCCCCGATCCCGACGCCGCCTCCCCAGCGCAAACCGGCGCGCGTGCAGAAGTGCTCGAAGCTCTGCATCAGCGGTTCGTTCTGGCGTCCTTCGATGAAGCCGTTGTTGGCGACGCAGTAGACAGGGAAGCAGAGATCGTTCTCCCGGCAGAACGCCTCCATCTTCTCCATGAACCGGAGCACATGGGAGGGAATACCGTCCACGTAGAGCGGCACACCGAATACGACTGCCTGCGCGTCCCGGAGCTGATCCAGGATGCGGCTGTGATCCGCGGGGGTGCGCAGCTCCTCCGTCACCTTTTTCCCGCCGACAAAGATCCGCTGCAAGGCGAGGAAATACGCGGAGGCACAGAAGCGCTTTTTCGGGCTGCAGTTGATGAATACCGTTTTCATAGGACCGCCTCCAATTCTGTGAGATCGGACAGGAAAAGCACTTCGGCTCTCTCATAGCCGTCGTTCAGGGCATTGCGTTCGGCGCGGTACCGGAAGGTCGCTTTTTCCTCCTCGGTGATTTCCCCGTAGACGATGACCTTCCAGAGATCGTGCTTTCCGTAGCGCAGCGTGTGGTGCATCTGTCTGCCGCGGTAGGTGCTGAACGGCGTGGAAGTCCCGATGGAGCGGTCGAGCACGTTTTTCACGGCAGGACTGTATTCGCCGTACAGGTTCTTCGTGACGATCACCAGCTCGTCCGTCCGCCCGATGACCCGGCAGATTTGATTGAGCTTGTCCTTCATTTTGCATTCCGCCGGATGCTTGGTCCAGCAGCCGAAGCAGCCCTGGCAGGGGGCGTATTTCCCGTCCGCCGCGATCACGCGGTCGCATTTTGCTTCCATCATGCTGTCATACGGGCGGTCCAAATCGTGTAGGATGACTTTCATCGTTTCTCCTCCTGTGCGGCGGCGAGTACCGCGCCGTTCCATGCGCTTTCCAGGTGCTCCGCGATCCGTGTTTCGTCGTATGCGAGGGCATTGTTGGCGAGCATGCTCGCGTATCCGTGGGCAAACAGCGCGACGGTCAGAAACACACTCTTGGTTTTCTCCCGATCCATCCCGAGCCCTTCCTGTATGGCATCGAGGACCGGCGCCAGCTCTTCCGAATCGAGCATTTCGATCAGATCGTTTTCCTCCGCATATCCGGACTGAAACAGAAAGCGGAACAGCTGCGGCTCCTCCACGGCGAAGCGGATGTAGCTTAGGCCGATCCCGAGAATCGGATCCTGCCCGGGCGGGGTGTTCATCAGGTATTCCGTGTGCATCCGGTCCACCGCTCTGTAGGCAGCCCTCTTCAGGCTGTCGATCGTCGCGAAATGATACATCACCGGCTGCGTGGAGCAGCGGAGCTCTTCGGCAACCGTCCGGGCATTCACCTGCCCGTATCCGTATTTCCGGATCACTTCGACGGCGGCGTTCACGACCATGTCCTTTGTGACCTTCGTTTTCGGCGGCACGCGCGGATTCCCCTTTCATAACGATCATTATATAACGCTCGTAATATATTATACTCCGTCTCATCCGCTTGTCAAGACCTTTTGGGGAAATCGCCGAAACATTTTTCTTTTCGTTTTCGCTTCGTGCATCCGGACTTGCCGCAGAGGATACTTGCGGATCGGTCCGGACTGTGATATAATAGACCGGGAGTGAAAAAGAGCGTGATTCATCCCGTCACGGAGGCAGATACATGAATGTTTACCTGAAAAACCTGAATCGGATCGAGTTTGTCGTGACCATGGCCTGTACGGGGAAGTGCAGGCACTGTTCGGAAGGCGATCACGACGGCTGTTCCGGGCATATGGACGCGGAGATCGCGGCCGAAGCGGTCCGGAAAATCTGTGCGCATTACCCAATCGCGTCCCTGATGACCTTCGGCGGAGAGCCGCTCTTATACCCGGATGTTGTCTGCACGATCCACAAAACGGCTTCCGCCTTGGGGATCGCTAAGCGGCAGCTGATCACGAATGGTTTCTTTTCAAAAAGACGCGAGCGGATCGAAGAAGTTGCGAAGGCCCTTGCAGACAGCGGGATCAACAGCCTGCTTCTGTCCGCAGACGCTTTCCATCAGGAGACCATTCCGCTGGAGCCGGTCATTTTCTTTGCGGAATGCGCCGTGAAATGCGGGCTTCCCGTTCAGCTCTGTCCCGCCTGGCTGGTCAGTCCGGAGGATCAAAACCCGTACAATCTCCGGACCGGCGAGATCCTCGTGAAATTTGAACCCCTCGGCATCCCGGTCGGTTCCGGGAACGTGGTGTTCCCGAGCGGCAATGCGCGGAAATACCTGAGCGAATACTTTGAGGAAAACGCGGCGGAATCATCCCCGTACGACGAGGATCCGCGGGATCTGCGGACGATATCCTTCTCACCGGAGGGGGACGTGTTGAACGGCAATGTTTACAGGACGGATATCCTTGAGATCCTGAGGACGTACCGACCGTAGGCGAAACCGTTCTTCTCCGATCATGAAACGCCAAACAAAAACCCCGTGAGATCACAAGTCCCACGGGGTTTTCTCTCAGAGGAGGTCTTATCTGCCGCCGAACAGATCGGCCAGGGATTCCGGGATCTGCCCGAAGTCAAAATCGAATCCGGACGAGGGATTCTCGCCGTTCTGCGGCTGTTCGGGCTGTCCGGCGCTCTCGCCGCTGCCGCCGAACATGTCAAACAGATCGTTCCAGTTATCCGGGATCTGCCACTCTCCGGCGTCCTCTTCCGGCTTCTGACCGGCGGACGGCTGCTCTTCTTCGGCTGCGGTCTTCTCGCTCAGCGCGTTCATCGCTTCTTCCGTGCGCTCGTAGACCGTCACTTCGACCTCCATCAGCTTGCCGTCCCGCTGGATCGTGAAGGTCAGCTTGTCGCCCACGGCAGATGCGGACACCGCCGCCTTCACATCCGTGTAGGAGGTGACTTCCTCGCCGTTCACCGCGACGATCCGGTCGCCGACCTTGAGCACGTCGTCGTTCATCCCTTCGCTCAGGCCGCGGACGATCACCTGCGTCCCGCCAGTGCTGCCGGAGGAGAAGTACATGCCCCACGACCCGTTCGTACCGGAGTCGGATACATCTTCGAGGGACACACCGATCATCGGCTTGCCGCTGACATATCCGTTTTCGAGAAGCTGTTCGGCGACGGAGACGGCCTGATTGACCGGGATGGCGAAGCCGATGCCTTCAATGCCGGTGCCGGAGGATTTCGCGTTCACGATGCCGACCAGTTCACCCTTGAGATTGAACATGCCGCCGCCGGAGTTGCCGGGGTTGACGGCCGCGTTCGTCTGCACGAGCGTCATCATCACGCTGCCGACCTGGATCTCGCGCTCCGTGGCGGATACGATCCCGTTCGACACGGAACCGCCGAGCTCGCCGAGCGGATTGCCGACGACGAGGATCTCTTCGCCGACCGCCAGGCTGTCGCTGTCGCCGATGTGCGCCGCGGTCAGTCCTTCGGCTTCGATCTTCAGAACGGCAATGTCTTCGTCGGTGTCGTAGGCGATCACCTTTGCTTCATATTCTTCGCCGTTCGTCAGCCGCACCGTGACGGCGTCCGCCGGATTCTGCATGTTCTCGTCGAGGATGACATGCGCATTCGTCACGATGTATCCGTCCTCGGAGAGGATGACGCCGGATCCCGCGCCGCCCGTGGTGTACTGATACCAAGCGTTCCGGGTGGTGTATTCCGTGTTGATCTCCACCACGGAATCCTTCACGAGCGCCGCGGCCTGCGCGTAGGTCAGATCTTCGCCGGAGGTGGAGGTCGGTACATCCACGACCGCCGCCGTCGACGAGACCTGTTTGACGGAAAGCGCGGTGCTCTTCACGGCCTCGGCGGTGACGGGGGCGGATTCCGCCGCGCTTTCCGTGTTCATCCGGCTGGCAAGCGCCGCGCCGCCGAATCCGAACGCGCCGGAGAGGATCACACAGGCTGCGCAGAGGGCTGCGATCGGTTTGAGCGATTTCTTCTTCCCCTTGGTTTTCTGTTCTGCAGCGGGGGCATACGAGATGCCGTGATCCGTGCCTTTCACCTCATAATGTTCTTTCTGCGGAGCGGTGTTCTCCGTTTCGTTTTCCGTTCTCATCGTCCATTCAAAGTCTTTCATGATGCTGTCCTTTCTCCGGGAATCTCCCGGCCTCTGAGGTTGTTTTCTTTGTTGTGCCTGTATTATAGACCCCGTATCTGACAGACAAAGGACGACTCTGTGACGATTTGCGGAAAAGAAACTGGAGATTGCAAGGAGAAAAGCGACCTCATCGTGAAAACGGGCTGTTCCGAACCATCCCGGAAAACGAAAAGCGGCGGAAGTGGGTTTCCCGCCGCAAGGATATGCGTGTGTTCCTCCTGCGTATGCCGCCGCAATCAACAAACCGGGCAGCATGGAACACTGCCCGGTATTTGTCTGTCTGCGGAAACTCTCCGCTCATCCGTTATCCTGATAAGCCTTGATATTCTTTTCGATCATCTTCTTCGAGACCTTTTCGTTCTTCTGATAATAGGACGCGAGGTCGGGGACGTTGCGCTCGACCTGGTACTGGAAGGTGAAGGAGAGGCCGAAATTGTCGTAGACATAGGCGAAGTCGAAGGCGCGCGTGTTGTAGATCAGTTCCAGCATTTCGCCGGACTGCTCGTCGCGCACGTTCTTTTTCGTCATCAGGACGTCGATATAGATGGGAAGGCACGACAGGTAGGATTCATACGAGATCGCCTCGAGGAGGATCCCTTCGCGTTCGAGATCGCGGCAGGTCTTCGGGATCGCCATGATGGTGGCGTGACCGTCCACGTAATGCGCGTAGGTGTTCTGCGCCTCATCCCATTTCGGATAGGGAAGGACGCCGAAGTCCGCTTCCATGGTGCGCAGGTCCTCGATGACGCCGATTTGGGTCGTCATGAAGAGCGCATGATCGGCGGAGAAGATGCGGGGGACGTCCGGGCTGACCCAGCTCGACACATAATAGGTGCAGTCCTTGTGGGCGAGCTCGTATTCCCATTCGTAGACGGAGACGGTTTTTTCGGAGAAGAAATCGAGATAGGGGATGTTGTCGGCATCCTTCGCCGTGACGTGCAGGTCCGCGGCGAACATCCAGTTGATCATGCCGCTTCCGCCGCCGATGAAGTAGCCGAAGACGTCGTCCTCCGTCATCTTCCCGTCGCCGTTCGCGTCCACCGATACGGCTTCCGCCAGTTCGGCAAAGCGGTCATACGTCCATTTTCCCTCGCGGATGATGCTGTAAAGGTCGCCGATCCCGAAATCCTCCGCCAGCTTCTTGTTGAAGACCATGCAGTGGGTGTTGTCGTTCGAGCTGAAGCAGAAGTCGGACAGGGCGAGGAACGCGTTGTCGCCGACGGAGAAGGCCGCCTGTGCCGCCTGGTTCCAATACGGCTTCGACAGATCCACCAGATCGAGATCGCGGTAGTTCAGAAAGACGTGCTTGACGGCGGAGTTCGCGCCGTAGATCATGTGCGTGGCGAGCATGTCGTATTCGTCGCTGTCCGCCATGACGGAGGCCTCCACCAGATTGTTCGGTGTGGTCTCGCTCACGGTTTCGTTTTCCGTGTAGAGGACGATCTTGATGTCGTATGTGTCCTCGATCTTCGTGTTGCGGGCGAATACCGCGTCGTTCAGCGCCTCGCCGTTGAGCTCCTCGACGAGAAGGTCACGGGTGTGGACCGGATAGGTGTGCATGCTGTCGTCGCGCGACATGATCCGGAAACTGAAACCGTCGTACTTTTTGTCGGGAAGATCGGGGGCGTACAGTTCGCGGCCGTTCGTCGTCACCTCGGGCGAGGCTTCTTCCGGAGAAGGCGCGGAGATGTCCCCCGACGTCGGAGCGGCCTCCTCCGGATTCGTTCCCGATTCGGAACAGGCGGCGAACACCGGGAGGAGTGTGATGATGGCCAACAGGAGCGCCGCAGCGCGCAGATGATGTCGTTTCATGGAAACCTCCATTCTGTATGGTTGTGTTTCGGGAAGACGGGGTGCCGGATCAATCGTTGCCCTCCGCCTTGAGGATCTGCTTGTACAGCCGCTCCAGCGTCTTGATCACCGGCTTCTTTGCGGATTCGTAGTGCGACGCGATGTTCTCGTTGTGGTTCGGCATCAGCTCGTAGAAGCAGTAGTAGATCTTGTGGAACGAGGAGTCGAAGCCGAGGTAGCTGCCGCCGATGTCGCAGGTCAGGCCTTCGGTGATGATGTCGAGCATTTCGAGGGATTCCTCGTCGCGGGTGGATTTGCCGCGGATCAGGTTTTCGTTGAACGCCGTCTGCAGATCCTTGCTGTAATAGCAGAACAGCTCGAGGACCGCGCCCGTGAGATCGGGATCCGTGATGGTGATCGGCACGCAGACGAAGCACGGCCAGGGATTGGAGACATACTGCTCCTGCGCCTCGTCGTATTTCGGACCGGGCAGGATCCCGAAGTCCACATCGTAGTCGCGCAGCCCGGCGATGCCGGCCACAGAATACAGCGTGTAAAGCGCGAGCCCTTCCTCAAAGCCCTGCTGATCGTTGTCATAGAAGCGGAAATACCCGTTGGACAGATCGGAATTCATGAAATAAGCGTAGGTCTTCTCAAACAGTTCGACGACCTTGTCGCTCCAGAAGACGAGTTCCAGCCCCTCCTCGGTCGCCTTCGTGCAGTGCTCGCCGCAGAAGAAGATGATGTCGCAGGAGCGCTCGGTGAGGTCCCCGGTGTAGCCGGTCTGGTCATGCACGTCGATCATGCCGTCGCCGTTGACATCGCGGGATACGGAGGAGGCGTATTCGAGGAAGCGGTCGTACGTCCATTCGCCGTTGCGGACCAGTTCGTAGTGATCCGGCAGGCCGTAATCGGACGCGATGGTTTTGTTGAACAGCGTGCAGGGCGCCGACTGCAGGATGAGATCGCCCGCGGCGTAATAGAGCTTCGATCCGATGCGGAATTCCTCCATCATGGACCCGCTCCACCACGGCGCGGCGAAATCGGTATGGGGAAGCGCGTACAGATCATAGAGCGCGCCGCCGGTGGCATAGTCGCTGATGCCGTAGATGCAGTGGGTATAGACGATCTGATAGGCGTCGTCCCCGGCTTTCACGGTGCGCAGGACCTCTCCGTGGCACTGTGCATCCGTGCTCCAGACCCATTCGATCTTCGTGTTGATCGCGTTTTCGACCTCGATGCGGCGGTTGAAAGCGGCGTCGTTGACGGCTTCTCCGTTCAGGTCCTCGCTGTACTGATAACGGATCGTGTTCCACTCGGGCGCGATGAAGGTCAGGGGCTTTCCGTTATAGTCGAGGCCGCTCACGTCCGGCGGCGGATAATCGGGCTCCGTTTCCGCGATGACGGCTTCGGCATTCTCTTCGACCGGAACAGCGTCCGTTGCCGGTGCCGGATCGGAGGAGACGGGAGAGTTGTTGCTGCATGCGGAAAGCAGGAGCAGCAGGCTCAGGGTGACTGCCAATCCCCGGGATAATCTTCTTTTCATTTCGGCCTCCTTTGGTATTGTCTATATGTGGATAATTGCTTATTCGGTTTGTTCGGGCGGCGCGGGAGATTCACCCGTTCTCGATCTCCGCTTTCATGAGCGCGACCCATTCCGTGAGCCCTTCGACGCGGAAGTTGACCGTCGTGATGTCCTTCAGGACGAACGCGACCGGGGTCCCGCTCCGACGGCACGCTGTGAGCGTCTTCCGAACCTCCGCCCGGACCGCGTCGACTTCGGGATAGCCCGCGCGGACGTAGGCGGGATTGGGCTTGCGGAGCATGACGAAATCGCCGCCCATCGCTTCCGCCTGTCTGTCCACCTTCGTCCACGGACTGGCGGAGATGGATCGCACGGTCTTCATTTTCCGGATGATGTCGATCTTGTGGAACAGCGGCTCGCAGCAGCCGTAATTCACCCAGCCGAAGCGGTCGTACAGCGGCTTCATGTATTCTATCTCAAACTCGTCGTGCATGGCAGGGGAGATCTCCGAAAAGATCTGCGCCGCGCCGGAGATCCAGCAGTCTTCGGTCCGGATGTGCCCCTGGTCGATGTTCCGGTAGCGGTCCTCATCCACGTAGGTCTCGACGCAGTGGCAGTGCGTTCCGGGACCGGCGGCGAGGAGATCCTGCGCTTCGAGCTGGTCGATGTAATCCATCTCGATCTCCACACAGCGCTTCATCAGCTTGTGTACGAATTCCGGCTCGTCGATCACGGCGTAGAGGCAGGATTCCGCGCCCTTCCAGAAGGTGATCCGATCCCAGACCGCCGCCCAGATCATCACGCCCGTCGGTCGCACTTCGAGGATATCGCCGATCATGTCCTCCACCGCCGCTTTGCGTTTCGCCGTCTCTTCCGGATGCGCGGTGATCCGGTGGTTTTTCAGCTTTCCGAGGGATTCCTCGTCCGGCAACTGATCGACATACAGGTGCGTCTGCGCGTTCGCGTGCTCGCTTTCGTCCTGCGATACCGTCGTGATGCCCACGCCCGTGTCGTCGAACACTTTCCCGAGGGGATAATACGGCGGCAGGACCAGATCCGCACCGAAATGCCGGATCCGGAAAAGCTCGGAGCGGAAGTAATTCTCGATCCCCCGGAGAAAAGGATCCGTACAGACGCACCGCAGATCCTCGTACCCGCCGAATTCATGCCACGGGAGCTGATCCAGAATGATCGGCGGGCGCGCACCGGCATCGAGGGCGTTAAGCCGTCCCCAGTTGGCGGCGTTGGCCTTTGCTTCGTCGGAAAACGCGATTTCCGCATACTGCCGGGCAAGATCGCGCACCTGTTCCCGTTCGTTCATCGATGCATTCTCCCTTCGCTTGCCTTTCCGTTCGTTATACAGAGCATCAGAGACCGAGCTCTTTGCGCACATGCTCCGCGATGATCTCTGCCTGGATTTCAACGGCGGGCGCGCGGAAATGATACGTGTCCGACCAGTATGCGTCCCGGTCGAGGCCGTCCATCGCCGTGAAGAGATCGAGGAGGGGCAGGCCCTGTTCCGTGCCGATCTTCTTCACGGAGTCGTTGAGCGCCGCACTGACAGCCGTCAGCGCCGCATCTTTCAGGGGCGTGCTGAGGACAAGGGACAGGTTCGCCCCCGGCAGCTTGTCCCGGATGAACAGGACCGCCGAGAGGTAAGCCGCCTCCCATTCTGCCCGATCCGTCGTGAGGCTGTGCAGGCCGTTGTTGAACGTCACCGCGTCGTACGGGTACGCGCCCAGCATGAAGTCGAGCTCCCGGAAATAGGCCGGATCGGTCACGCATTTGGAGGACGCCCAGAAGGAGACGTTGACCTGCCCGGCCAGCTTGTCCCGCACCGCGCCCTGATACCTGTTGCAGATGGAGTCGCCGATCAGAAGGACCCGCGGCTTGTCCGTCTCCGTCGCGCTGTAGGAATAGGTGATGCTCCATTCCGTCCATTCTTTCTGCCGCGTCGAGAAGGGCGGGGCATAGTCCTGCCATCTCACGCGCTTTGTTTTGTCTGCCGTCATTTCGTTCCCCTTTCCGATGGGTCCGTTTTCTCCATTATAGCATACTTCTCCCGCCGGAACAAGAGGAAATTGTGCAGAATACCCGAAAAATGCCATTTTCCCTGGGAAAGAGGGACGGAAAGTCCTTGATTTCCGCACCGGAGCAGTGTATAATACGGTTGAAAGAATGGAAAAACGCGCCGTTTACAGGCCGGAGCGTGCCGGATCCTGCGCAGGCGGGTAAATGAAACCATCGACGGATAGGAGAATACGGTATGAGAATCACGAAATACGAAGTCCTCGGCAAGCTGCCGGATCCCTTTACCTTCGCGGACGGCCGGAAAGTCCGGACCACGGCGGACTGGGAGGAGAGGCGGCGGGAGCTGTACGGCCCCGTGATCGAGCTTCAATACGGCGGCATGCCTCCGGAACCGGAGTTTCTCGAAATCGATCCCCTCTGTGTTCCCAATGCGGTCGGACGGATGAACATCTGGCGCATCCGGACCGGGACGAGGGCGAATCCCGTCTCCTGGACGATCTACGCCCATCGGCCTGCCGGAGAGGGACCGTGGCCCGCGGTGATCGACGGCGATCTCTGTTACGGCTGTATGCAGGATCCGCGGACCGCCGAGCAGTTCCGGGAGAGGGGCATCATGCTCGTGACCTTCAACCGGGACGAGATCGTGCCGGACACGCGAAATCCCGTGCGGACGGGGAATCTTTACGGGACATACCCGGAGATCCCGTTCAGCGCGCTGTCCGCCTGGGCGTGGGGGTTCAGCCGGACGCTCGACGCGCTCACACAGCTGGGGATCGTCGATCTCTCCTGCGTCACTTTCACGGGACTGTCGCGCGGAGGAAAAGCGGCGCTGCTCGCGGGAGCGCTCGACGAACGGGCGACGATCGTCTGTCCGGAGGCCACCTGCGCCGGGAGCGGCAGCTGCTACCGCATCCACATGGAGGCCGAGACCTCCGACGGCCGGATCGCGCGCAGCGAAACGCTGAAGGACATTGTCAACGCGTTTCCGGACTGGTTCGGTCCGGATCTGAAGCGGTACGAGGACGACGAGGCGGCCCTGCCGTTCGATTCCCACATGCTCAAGGCCATGGTCGCGCCGCGCGTGCTCTTTGACTGCGAGGCGGAGGACGACATCTGGGCGGGGCCGGTGAATGCCTGGATGACGGATCTGGCGGCGCGCGAGGTCTGGAAACTGTACGGGAAAGAGGAAAACGTCCTCTGGTATTGGCGTGCGGGCGGACACGCGCATCTCCCGGAGGATTTCGACATGCTGATCCAGGTCATCGAACGCGAGCGGCACGGAACGCCTCTGCGGTCCGAAAAATTCATGAAAACGCCGTTTAAGGAGCCTGAGCCGATCTTCGACTGGCGCTGCCCGACGGCGTGAACGGACGAAACAATACAACAAACAACAAAAACGGGGAACCTCACTCGGAGATTCCCCGTATCGCTTTGTTTTGAAACGTTCAGACTGCCCGGGATCAGTTGCCGTTTTCAAGGTTCTCGGAGAACTTGGCGTACGCCTTTTCGAGAGCCTTGTTGCCGACCTTTTCGTACTTCTTGTAGTTGGAGGCAAAGTCGGCGTTGTCGCTGGACAGCGGCGAAGAGAAGCCGGAGTTCATCATGAAGTTCGAGAGAGCCTGGTCATAGGCGAGGGCGAAGGGCGAGGTGATGGCATCGTGGATGAGGTCGATCATCTTCGCGTCGTCCTGACCGTTTGCGTATTTGACTTTCAGGCCGTTTTCATACCACTCGGGGATGACCGTGCGGTTGGTCTCGCGGGCGCAGACCTCGAGAACGGTGCAGACATATTCCATCGAAGAGAGAGGCAGGGTCATGAGCAGGACGCCGATTTCGCTCGTGTCATGCATGGAGGTGACGTAGTTCTCCTGCGCCTCGTTGAGTTTCGGATAGGGAAGTGCGCTCATCTGGAATTCCACTTCGCGGAACTTGGACAGGTCGCCGAGACGGTTGTAGCCGACCAGCGTCGTCAGGCCGTTGGAGAAGAGGGTCTGCAGCGTCGCGACGGAGGCGTCGGCCAGGTCATAGTGCGAACCTTCGGTGTGGTTGAAGAGCTGGATCATCTTTTCGAGGATCTCGACGGACCGCTCGTTGTTGAAGCAGAACTTCGGGCCGTCGTCCGTGCGCTCGATGAATTGGATGTCCGTCGCGATGAGGAAGGGGATCATGGAGCCCCAGCGGCCCCAGCAGGTGAATCCGAAGCGGTCCTCGCCCTGCTTGAGCTGGCCGTCGCCGTTCAGATCCTGGTGCGTGCTCTCGATCACGGAAATCATGGCGTCATACGTCCACTTGCCGTCGAACACGATGTTTGTGATGTAGTTCGGATCCTGATAGGTGTTGTTCAGGATGTCCTTGTTCTGATACAGACAGTGGCAGGACTGGAGCGCGTCGGTGAAGTAGTCGCCGATGAGCAGGTACATACCGCCCTCGATAAACTGCAAATCCCGCATCGCCTCGGTGTACCAGTACTTCTGATCGAAATCGATGACGGGCGCATTGTAGATATTGTGGATGTAGCCGTCGCGGGAGAGGTTTGCCATGGCGCGGATGTCGTTGATCACGACGTCGTACGCGTCGTCGCCGGCCAGAACCAGGGACTTGACGTCGCCTTCGGCGCTGCCGACGGAGAAGGAGGTCTCGGTGAACTCAAACTTGATGTTGAGGAGTTCGGCGATCTTCTGGTTCCGGTTGAAAACGGCGTCGTTGACGGCCTCGCCGTTCAGCTCGCCGGAGCCGCGGATCAGGTAGTCGGCGTTCGTGGCGTCGTTTTCATCGATGGAGGACGATACCCGGAAGGCGCGTCCGCCGAAATCCGTGTCTGCAAAAGGATCGATCCATTCGGTTTCTTCTTCGGCCTCCTCGCCGGTCGGCGTGCTGCCCGCTTCCGCGGAGGTCGGTTCCTTTTTTTCATCTGCGCCGTTGTCGGAACATCCGGCCAGAATGGTGAGGCTTCCTGCCGAGAGAAGCAGGGCGAGAAGCAGGCTGATGATTTTCTTCATGTTGCACTCCATCTGCGCAGATATGCGCGAAAAATGATGATTTATTAACCTGAGGTCAATAACGGATGCAAGTATTATAGCACATCTTTTGTGCGGTGTCAATCAATGGTTGCGATTTTTGAAGGCTGTTTCAATAAAATTTTCACAATTCCGACGGAAAAACCCGGGAGATGCCGCTTATCCGAGATAGAGCGCCTCGTCGAGCGGTTCGGCGTCCGCGAGCAGTTCCGCGCCGGCGCTTCGTTCGCGTATCAGCGCCATGACCCGTGCCATGCACCGGCAGTCACAGAGCTGGGTCTTCGCGGCGCCGAGGATGCCGTCCCGGATGCAGCCGTGCGCACGGAAGGCGGGTTCGTATTTCGGATATTTGGACGAAACCTCCGGGATTCCTACGGTATGGTGGCAGCGGAGGGAGCGCTCGATCACCTCGCCGTCGGGAAGGCGGATGTCCGCGCGGATGAAGGTATCGGAGATCCGGTTCGGGACCCCGAGCCTTTCCTCCACAGAATGCAGGTAGGTGTCCCGGTCGTGTCCCACGCCGATGAGCAGGACGGATCCGCCTGTATCGTACAGCCGTCCCCAGCAGCCCTTCGGATTCGTCGACGTCTCGATCGCCTCCTCGCCCGCCACATAGTCCCGCGCCTTTTTGGGATCGCCGAAGACCGCCATCGAATGCGTGGGATGCAGGGAGCGCACGGCGTCCGGACGGCGGAGAGCGAGCGTCGGCAGGGTCCCCACGCAGGTTTTGTCGGAGCCGAGATCCAGCGTCACGGGATCCTCTCTGCCGATGGAAGCCCAGGTGTGCGTCGGGATGCAGAGGAGGCCGCCGTCCGGGGAGCGGTCCTTCGTTATCCAGTAGATCAGCGCGTCGAGAAAGCCCTCGCCTCCGCCTTCCACCTCGCCTACCGCGCGGAGGGAGGTATGCGCTGCGACCGGACGGTCCTGCGGTATCCCGAGCGCTGCAAACTGCTTCATCAAATCCTTTCTCGTTACCATCGTCATCTCTCCTCTTTCCTTTTGTGCGTTCATGCAGAGGAACGCACCCCTTTCTGCCTCCATTATACAGAAATCGCCCTCGGCTGTCAAGGGAGTCCCGCGAATCGGGATGAGCGGTCTGCGCCGTTTTTCTTGACGGAAGCGGGGGTGATGTGGTATAATAGGACACAAGATCCGGAATGACATCGGGAGGGATTCGGTTATGATCACAGAACAGGAACGGGAACAGCTCGAACGGCTTTATGCAGGACGGACAGTCTATCACGGAGAACTGCATGACCACTCGGCGAGCGGCGGCACGAGCGACGGCAAATGCCCGCTGGCACAGTGGCCGGCAAAGCTCGCGGCCCTGCACATGGATTTCGCGGCGATCCTCGATCACCGGCAGATCCGGCACATGTATCAGCCGGAGTGGGAGGACGGACTGTTCATCCCCGGCACGGAACCGGGCACCGGCATCACCGACAGCAAAGCCGAGGTGCGCTCCCTGCACTACAACATCCTCCTGCCGGAGCGGGACGAGCTCGAAAAGCTCCTCTCGGAATTCCCGGAATATCAGTTCACGGGCGGCGTCGAAGGCCATTTCACCTATCCGCCGTTCACGACGGAGCGCTTCGGGCAGCTCATCGACGCTGTAAAGGCGCACGGCGGCTTCTTCGTCCATCCGCATCCGAAGCAGGTCATGCGCTCGGACGATCCCACGGACTACTGGTTCCGCGACGAGACCGGGATCGAGGTGTTCTATATCGCCATGGACAGTCCGGAGACGAAGGAGAATTACAAGCTCTGGACCGAACTCCTCGCGGCCGGGAAGCGGGTCTGGGCGTGTGCCGGCTGCGATCTGCACAGCGAGCCGCACGACACCGCGCTTACGACCCTGTATGCCGAAGCGCATTCGGCCAGAGCGTATCTCGCGCACCTGACAAAGGGCGATTTCACCTGCGGGCCGGTCGGGATCCGGATGTGCGTCGGCGATACGGTCACGGGCGGGAAGTGCCGCTTCGATTCCCGACGTCTGATCGTGTCGGTCGGCGATTTCCACGATTCCGTGCGGGATCCGTCCCATCCATACGAGGCGGTCGTGTTGAACGAGGACGGGCCCGTGTGCCGATTCCCCGTATTCCCTGACCGGACCGCGTGGTTCTCCATGGACACGGCGGACAGCGCCTTTTACCGGGTCGAGGTCTTCGACACCGCGCGCGATCTGCGCATCGCCGTCGGGAATCCGATCTGGAACCGGGACTGAGGCGGGCATCATGGAAGGCCGCTATATCGCCGGGCAGATCTTCGGCATCCTCGGCCTCGTTGGGACCGTGGTCTGCTATCAGTTCAATTCCCGGAAGAAGATCCTCATCATGCAGATCCTCTGCGCCGTCGTCTTCACGCTGAACCTGTCCCTGCTCGGCGCGTGGTCCGGGGCGCTTCTGAATGTCCTCGGTATCGCGAAATCCTGCGTCTTTTATCAGCGCGGGCGCCGCAGATGGGCGGATTCCGTCTGGTGGATCGTGCTGTTCTGCGCCCTTGCCGCCGTGTGCGTCGGTGCGACCTATCAAACCCCGATCGATCTCGTCCCCCTCATCGGAACCGTCTTCACGACCGTCGCCCTGGCACAGAAGGACGCGCGGACCATCCGCCTGCTCACCCTTCCGTCGCCGCCGAGCTGGTTCGTCTATAACCTCGCAAACGGCAACCTCGGCGGGATGGCTAACGAGATCTTCGTGCTGTCCTCCCTCCTGATCGCCATTCTCCGTTTTGACGACTTCCGTCTGAGAAAAAAGCCCGCCATGGAGCAGGCCGCAGGAGCCGGGCAGGAAGAAAAACAAGGATAAAAACGTGTCTGTCAGCCCCCGCTTCGGGACCGGCAGACACGCTTTTCATTGCCTATCGGGGAGATTCAGACGAGCCTCTCCTGGATCGCCCGGACCGGCACGTCGCGCAGCATGCTGTTTTCCTTCACCGCGAGGGCAGCCGCCACGCCCGCCGCCGCGCCGATGCCCGCGCAGATCGGCATGACGCGGAAGTTCGAGTGGGCGAGATGCGTCCCGGAGATGTTCCGCCCGGAGAGAAGAAGTCCCTCCGTGCCTTTCGGGATCAGGCAGCCGTAGGGGATCGTGTAGCCCGCGGGCTGCTTCCATTCGTGCTGGATCCCCGTCGGATCAAGGCCCGCGCCGGTGAGATTGTGCACGTCGAAATTGAAGTGCGCGCCGCGGACGACCCAGTCGTCAAACTGCCGCGCCGCGAGGATGTCGTCCTCCGTCAGAACCGTTTCCCCGGCAAAGTGGCGCGTCTCGCGGATGCCCATCATCGATCCCGCGCTGATGATATAGCAGTTCTCGAAGCCCGGCACGAATTCCCGCAGATATCGGACGATCGCCGGCATCTGCTCCCGGCAGGTCAGCTCCGCCCGGGTCAGATCCTTCACGCGCGTCCCGTCGATGTCTGTGCAGTTGGTCATGTTGCAGGTGACGATACCCGGCAGGGGAGAGCGGTAGACAAGCAGATGTCCGGCCGGCGCGGGGATGTGTTCCTTCGCCAGGGCCTGCAGTTCTCCCCTCTCCGTCCAGTGCTTCGATTCAAACGAGCCGAGCAGGACGGCGCGGGAGAGATCGACGCCCGCCACCTTGAACATCAGGGTGCAGGGCTGCATCTTCCCGTCCGATTCGCGGCCACGGTAATGCGGAACGCCCGCGAATGCCGCCGCGTCCCCGTCGCCCGTCCCGTCCACGACGACCTTTGCGAGGAAAACCCGCCTGCCGGACTTGCTCTCCGTGATGACGCCGGCGACCCGGTCTCCGTCCTTCACGACGCCGCAGACGAAGGTGTAGAGCAGCACGGTCACGCCCGCGTCCCGGAGCATCTCGAACCAGACGGATTTGAGCACCTCCGGATTGATCCACGGGACGATCCGGCCGCGGTCCTCGCCTTCCGCTGAGGCGGCGCACCGGCGCAGGATCTCCGTATAGAGCGGCGAGCTGACGGTCCCGGTCCAGTGGCTCATCAGCCCGGACGTCGACATGCCGCCCACCGCGTTGTTCCATTCGAGCAGCAGGACCCGCGCGCCGAGCCGTCCCGCCATGATGGCCGCACAGGCTCCCGCCGGCCCGGATCCGGCCACGATCACATCGTATTCGCCCGCGACGGGCAGGTCCCGCTCAGGTTCATGGTATGTTTTCATCTCATCCTCCGCAAATAAGAACCGATTATGATTCCCGTCATTGCCGCTTCACGCGGATCGAAACCTCTTCGGCGGCCTTCGGCAGATCCTCCTCGTCCGCAAGATCGAACACAGGCGTGCCTTCTGCACCGAAATGTACCCGCCGGATCCCGACAAGCCGCGGGGAGGGATCGAGGGTATCGTGCCCGTGATAGGTGATGTAGCAGTCTCCGTCGGCGTCGAAGAAGAACGCGTTGTGCCCGCAGCCGTACTGTCCCGGAACAAACCCGGACGCGATCACCGGCGCGGGTTCCTTCGTCCAGACAGCGGGATTGCACAGATCGGCGTCCGCGCGGGCCGTCAGCAGTCCCACCGCGTATGTGTCTTCCCCCGCCGATCCGGCGGAATAAGTCAGATACACCCGGCCTCCGCGCACGATGGCGAAGGGACCCTCGTTGTTGTCCGTGACCTTGTTGTGTTCCCAGGCAAAGACCGGTCTGGACAGGAGCTTCGGATATGTGCGCGTCTTCCACGGCTCCGCTGGATCGAGCCGCGCGATCATCAGCATCGAGCCGCTGTCGCATCCCTCCCATGTGCGGTACGACCAGACCGCATAGAGGATCCCGCCGGCCTCGAAGCAGGTCATGTCGAGCGTGATCCCGCCCTTGCCGTCGCCGAGCGGATCCTGATTCAAAAACCGCCCGTCCGGCATGACGCAGCGCATCGGCTCGCTCCAGTCGCAGGGATTCATCGGATCCCCGCCGTCCCGGAGCGTCATGACGTGCGCCTGCGGATCGAAGCCCCGGCCCTTTTCGCTGAGCGCGCAGAAGAGGCGGAGTTTTCCGCCCGTTACGTGAAATTCCGGTGCCCAGAACGTCCCGCCGAAGCGGCTGTGCTCCGCGTCGAGCAGAACGGCATGGCGGGCTTTGTCCGTGAACAGCGCCTCCGGCGAATCCGCCTCCCGGAGCCGGAAACTGCGGTTGCCGTCCGTGTCGTCCGTGGCGGTAAAATAGGATTTTCCGCCGCGGCAGAGGATCACCGGGTCGCCCCACGGATGCCGCTCGACGGGGAAGGGAAAACGCCGGACAAGGATCCTGCCGTGCACCGTGCATTCCTCTTCATCCGGGATCGGCTCCCATGCGATCCGCTTCCGATGAACGGAGCCGTCCGTGTAGCGCACTTCCGCCGTGATCGCTTCGAGCTCATCCGACGAAGAGATCGTCACCTCCCGGGGTAAATCGACGGACGCGAACCGCACCTTTCGGTTCTGACGCAGCAGATGCTCCGCGAGCGCATCCAGTACGGGCAGCTCCACGCCCGCTTCCGCGCCTTCGGGAAGACGGTCGGATGCGACGGGGACCGCATACGCCGGACTGTCCGCGTCGATCCCTTCGAGGAGAGAATCCGTGCGGAACGGACCACGGAATGAGGCGAAATCCGCGGTCATCCAGTGGACGACTGCGCCGGTCTTCCTCTCTTCCCACGCGTCGCCGACCTTCACCCGCTCCGTTTCCTGTCCGCCGAGGAGAAACTCTTCTCCGATGCGGCAAAGTGAAAGGTCCCGCACCCCGCGGGAGACGATCCCGTTGTCGCGGCTGAACGCACATTCCGCAAAGAGCTTGCCGTATCCGTGATACAGCGGGACGATGCCTCCCTCGGTCCGGAGCGCGAGGTGCACGCTGCCGCCGAGATAGGCGGAATACCCGGGGGCGGGGAGGCGGGTGTATGCGATCATGGCGTACAGAGACATGGGAATCCTCCCTTCCGTCACTTGACTTGTTCATCCGCATTATAGCACAACGGACCGGGGGGTGTCAAGCGGGTCCTGCGCGCTCATGCCGCGAACCATTTTTCCGAAATGCACGCGCCTCCCTTGACAGGGCCCGGACGGCGTGGTATGATACAGGCAGAGTATCCAGCGCGCAAACGGACGCGCTGTCATAAGAGGGGACCGATATGAAACTGGCGACTACAACGGGAGATTTCGGACGTTTCTATTCCGACAACGAAAGCAAGATCCGTGCCCTTTACCGCGCGGGATTCCGCCACATCGACCTGAGCCTGTATCGCGACGCGGATCCGAAGTCCGTATTCATGCAGGACGGCTGGGAGAGGGAAGTCGACCGGCTGCGCCAGGTCGCGGATGAACTCGGCATGGACTTTGTTCAATCGCATGCGCCCGGCGGCAATCCGCTGAAGTTCGGCGCAGAATGGGATCTTCTCCTTGCCGCAACCCGCCGTTCGCTCGAGATCTGCGCGCTGCTCGGGATCCCGAACACCGTCGTCCATCTCGGCTGGGCCTCCGATCTGCCGTACGAGGACAAGGCGGCTGAGGATGCTTATTTTGAGCGCAACATGACCTTCATCCGCGGACTGATCCCCACCATGGAGAAGACCGGCGTGATGGTGCTCGTCGAGAACACGACCCACGCGAACATGGGACAGAGCTGGTATCTCTACACCGGCGCGGAGATGAAGGATTTCCTCCGGTACGCCGCCCATCCCCTTCTCGGCGCGTGCTGGGACACCGGCCACGCCAATGTGGAAGGGCATCAGTACGCCGATCTGACGGCGCTCGGGGAGGATCTCTGCGCGATCCATTTCAACGACAACCGCGGGGGTGGCGACGAGCATGTGATCCCGTATCTCGGCACGATGAGCGTGGACGAAGTGATGTGCGGGCTCCGCGATATCGGCTACCGGGGCGTGTTCACGTTTGAATGCGACTCCTCGGCGCGTCCGGCGGACTACTGGCAGGGCAACCGCCGCCGCTGGCGGGAAGAGAGAATCGCCGAACCGCCGCTCGCGTTTCAGGAAGCCCTTGAGCGGGCCCTCTATGTCTGCGGCGAATCGATTTTGACGGCATACGGTTATCCGGTGGAATAAAAAAACAGCCGGGAGCGGACGGACAGGTCCCCCGGCAATCATGGGAGGTCGACATGCTTACACAGAGACTGGGCAGCAACACCCAGAAGGATTCCGCTTATCTCGACGCCTTCATCGACGCAATCCGGGCGCATCCCGGCTGCTGTGACGAGGTCTGGCTCGCGACGGACTACGGCTTTCCGAAGCCCGAGACGCACCGGCAGGCTGCCGAGATCCTCGCCCGTCAGGCACAAAAGCTGCGCGCGGCGGGACTGCGCGTCTCCCTGCAGCTATCGAACAGCATCGGACACGGCGAATACATGGCGGCGCAGGACTGTACGGGACTGGTCTATGACGGCTCGCCCGTCGGTCACATGGTCGGTCACGACGGCACGACGGCGGGGTATTGTTTCTGCTGGAACGACCGGTATTTCCGCGATTACACGGTCGGCTCCCTCCGGGAATACGTGCGCCGCATCCGGCCCTATGCGGTCTGGGCGGACGACGATCTGCGCCCGACGAACCACGCGCCGGTCTCCTACGGGTGTTTCTGTCCGCACTGCATAGCCAAGTTCAACGCCCTCCACGGCTCCGCCTTTACGCGGGAATCGCTGATCAAGGAGTTCGATAGCGGCGATCCGGTCTGGAAGGTGCGCTTCACGCAGTTCGTGCGGGACGGCATCGCGGATTTCACGCGTGAGCTCGGCCAGATGATCCATGAGGAAGCGCCGGAATGCATCCTGAGTTTTCAGCACGGCGGGCAGGGCGGATACGGCGGGCATGACAACCGCTTCATCATGGACGCCATGTTCGGGAGCACGGGTCACGCGCCCGGATCCCGGCCCGGCGGCGGCAGCTATGACGATCACAATCCCTCGACCTTCATCGGCAAGATGGAGGATCTCGACGCGCAGAACCGCTCCGAACCGGATTATGTGACGGATTTCCGGCCGGAGATCGAGAGCCTTCCGGACGTCGTATACGGCAAGAGCATCGGCGGGACCTGCTTCGAGACCTCGTACTATCTGGCGGGCGGCAACAACGCGATGAGCTACGCCATCCTGATGAACGACTACGAGCCGATGGAATGGCACGAGAAGATGTTCGCCGCCTTTGCCGCCCACCGTCCGTATTGGGAGCGCCTCTCGGCGAATGCGCTCTCGACCCGCGCGGCGGGATGGAATCTGGTGCTCGCGGACGAGGGCAGACCCGTCGCGCAGGGATTCCCCGGCGGGTACGTCACAAAGCACTACTGGGTCGCGCATGATCTGCGGTTTGACGGCTTCTCCGTCGATATGAACCGGACCGCTGCCCCGGACGAGGTGCGCCTGCTGCATCCCGCCAACGCCGCGGAGCTGAGTGAGAACGAGATCCGCGCGCTCCGTGAAGTCCCCGTCATCACGGACGGCGAAGCGCTTCGCATCCTATCCGACCGGGGCTTTGACTTCCCGGCGGATGCCGCCGAAATCGATGTCTCAAGGCTTTGCGAGCGTTTCACGGAGCACCCCGTGAACGGTTCTTCCGCCGGATTCCTCTGGGGCGGCGCGTGGGGCAAGACGACCGACTGGGAACTGATCGCGAAGGATCCGGACCGCGTCGAGGTGTTGAGCGAGTATGTCCGCACGGTGCCGGCCGGTACTCCGGAGGAGGCATGCATCCCGGTGAAGAACGCCGGGATCAAGCGCTTTGCTGCCGCAGGGAAGTGCGCGAGCGCGATCCTCACTCTCCCCACCGGGGCGAAGTGGGCGGTGTTCGGCTTCGATTTCTGGGGCAGGACCAAGAGCAACGCCAAGCGGATCCAATATCTCGAAGCATCCGCGGCGATTTCCGGTCACCGGCAGCCCGCGGAGATCGTCACGCCGATCCAGGCGCTGCTGCAGTCCCGCGTCGACGGGGCGGGACGGCTGAAACAGGCCAGCGTGACCAACGCGACGGTCGGCGACAGCGGTCCGCTCACCGTCCGGATTTTTAAACCTGCCGGAGAACACGCCTTCTATATGGGACAGTACGCGCCGCGGGAAGAGCTGACGATTCATCCGGGAACATACCCCGATACCGTCGAGGTGACCGTGCCGAACGTGAAGGCGTGGTCCGTCGGCACGATCTTCTTCGAGGACTGACAGCAATTCTGCACGATGAAAAACAGACGAACAAATCCGCATCTTCCGAAACTGAAACCGTCCGCGGTCTTCGGTGCGATCCTCCTCGCCCTCCAGATCGG
>JAFZPN010000145.1 GCA_017550315.1 Clostridia bacterium | reverse complement strand
CGACGCCGTCTTCGACCGGAATGCATACGTCGAGGACAAGCTGAACGTCGTCATCCAGGCGGAGGACGTCGCCAACATGCCGGACACCATCGCCAAGCAGGTGACATCCGGCTCTGCCGACTACAATATTTCCACCGCGCGCATCCAGTCCCTGCCCAACACCGTGACCAAGGGCTATCTCGTCAATCTTTACAAGATGCCGCACGTCGATCTCTCGAGGCCGTGGTACGACGAACGCTGTATCGAAGACGCCTCCTACTACGGGCGTCTATACTATGTCACCGGCGATATGATCATTCTCGACGACGACTCCACCGGCGCCATGGTCTTCAACAAACAGCTGATCGAAGATTACCACCTTGATTCTCCGTATGATCTCGTAGAGGAAGGCACCTGGACCCTCGACAAGATGGCAGAAATTGCCAATGCCGTCGCGGAAGATCTGGACGGCAACGGGGAAGTCGATATTGAGGGCGACCGCTTCGGCATCCTGTGGCAGCGCGACGCCATTGTCAGCTTCATGCACGGCGCGGAAGCCCGCATCGTGGACAAGAACGCGGACGGCGATCCGGAATACACCATCACGTCCGAACACGCGAACGACGTCTTCGACAAGATCGACCAGATCTTCTTCGACCCGACGGTCGTCCAGAATATGCACAACTATTCCTCGAAATATCCGGACATCTACGTCGGCGAATGCAACATCTTCCGCGCGAACAACGCCCTCTTCATGTGGCTGCGGATGCGGGTGGCGCAGAACCTGCGCGACATGGAGGCCGATTTCGGCATCATCCCCGTTCCGAAGTACAACGAGGCGCAGGGCCAGTATTACAGCACCGTGACGAAATACACCGCCGCCACGATCTGCATCCCGAACACCTCCGCCATCGACTGGGAAATGACCGGCGCGGTCGTCGAACTCATGAACGCGGAGGGCCACTACGGCCTGCGCGAGGCGTATTACGAGAAGAACCTCGGCAGCAAGATCTCCCGCGACGTCCAGTCCACGGAAATGCTCGATCTGATCTTCTCGAACCGCATCTACGACGCCGGAGAGATCTATGAGCTCGGCTCGATCTCGAGCAACCTCTACTCGCGCTCCGCCGAAAAGGGCATCAACCTCGCCACCCTCCTGGCGCAGTATTCCAAGATGATGTCGAAGTCGCTCGAGAAGAGCTTCATGATGCCGCTGAAAGAACTCGCCGAAGCGGGAGGCTGACGTGATCCTGAAGCGCTCCCGTGCGGACGCCGAGGCTTATCTGCGGCTGTACGGTGAGCTTCTGCCGGATCGCGGCGGGGAAGGACAGCTCGTCAGCTACGTTGAAACGACGCTCGTCTACATCGACGCCGTCGCCGCCTCCTTCCGGGGAGCGGAAATCGTCCCGCAGCGGGAGGTCTTCGACGAGCTGCCCATGCCGGATCCCGACGCCCGGTAACACACGGAATACCCTTACCAACCCTACCAACCCGATCGGAGGTATTCATGAACTGCGAAATCATCCCCATGAACGAAAACACCTGGCGCATCGAGGACGGCGGCGTCCGCCTCTTTCTGCTGGCCGGGACGGAGAGAGCGCTTCTGATCGATTCCGGCATGAATCTGAAGACCGCGCGGGATGTCGCCGCCGGCTTGACCGATCTGCCGCTCTCGCTTCTCAACACCCACGCGGACCGTGACCACATCGGCAGCAACGAGCAGTTCGAGCGCTTTTATATGCATCCGGCGGAGGAACCCGTCTACCGCCGCTCCGGTATGGCGGGGACCGTCGTGCCCATCGAGGAGGGCGACGTCATCGATCTCGGCGGACGTGAACTCCGGATCATCCACCTGCCCGGACACACGCCCGGGAGCATCGCCGTGCTCGACGTCCGGGGACGCATCCTCATCAGCGGCGACGCGATCCAGGAACACGGTCGGATCTTCATGTTCGGCGATCACCGGAACATGCGGGACTATGTCGACAGCCTCGATCACCTCGATGCGTACGCCGGTCAGTTCGACGAGATCTGGCCCTCCCACGCGGACATTCCCGTCTCGCCGGCGGTCATTCCGAAGCTCCGGGACGCCGCGCAGCGCATCCTCGACGGAGAGGCGGAGGGAGTGCCCACGGATTTCCACGGCAGAACCATCCTGGTCTACGATTTCGGCTTCTGCGGCTTCCTGTGCAGCGCCTGAGAGAAATCGAGAATCACGGAACAGAAGGCAGGGACCGTTTGATCCCCGCCTTTTTTCTGTCTGCCGATCCCTCCTCGCCGAAGTTTACATTTTGCACACAGATTGATTCTTGATTCTTGCGCAAAAATCGGGTATCATACAAAAAAGGAGCGGATTCGACGGTTTTTGACAGCCCGCACGATCCGTTCCAACTGGAATTGTGGGAGGGATTCGGCGTGATCCAGAAGTTCAAAAGCAAGAGCTCCGTCGCCCTGCTTGCCGCGATCGTGATGGTGTTCCTCGGCATTGTCGGCGTGGTGATCTGGGGCGCGGTCAACAGCACGGCGGAAGCGGCGGTGACAGAGCCTCAGACGGCAGCCGTGAAAAAGGAGACATCCAAAAAGGGCGGCAAGATCCTCGACGTGGATCAGGAAATCATGGTCAGGACGCTCGAAGAGGGCGTGTGCGACATGGGTGTGCTCATCACCCAGGAATACTATTTCACCGACGCGGTCACACAATCCAAGGTCAAGACGCTGTTCAGCATCCCGCTCGGCTTCACCGAGACGACTTATGTCGCGACGTATGACGGCGTGGTGACGGCGGGCCTCGATTTCACGCGCATCCGGATCGGCCTCGACATCATGGAAAAGACCGTCACCGTCCAGATGCCCGAAGCGGAGATCCAGAACGTGGACATCGATCCGAACAGTTTCGTGCTGTATTCGGAGAAGAACGGCCTCGGGAATCCGCTCTCGATCTCGGATTACAACGGCTCCATCGTCGATCTCGAAAACAAGGCGCGCAGTCGTGCGATCGAGAGGGGCCTGCTCGAACAGGCGGATGAGAATGCCCGGCGCGTCGTGAGCAATTTCATCGGCGGCTTCCTCGACCTGACGAAGTACGACATTCTCTGGACGACGGAATGAGGAGGGCAAAAATGGAAAAGAAACTCGTGAAAATCCTGCTCTCGCTTCTGCTCATCCTGCTCGCGGTGGTTTCGTGCTTCCCGATTGCCCGGCTCTGCGACAACTCCGCGCTCAACCGTTCGCTCCTCGCCTCCATCGACGACAAGACCGCGACGGTCATGAAGCTCACCTCCGCAGCTGCCATCGCCTCCGCCGGCATCACTGCGATCCCCGGCGACACCGCGACCCCGATCGCCGAAAAGCTGGCCGATCTGACGGGGTATTTTCTCATCGTATTGAGCGTGCTTTACACCGAAAAGGCGCTTTTGACCCTGCTCGGGGCCGCCGCGTTCAAGATCCTCGTTCCCGCGGCGTGTGCGGTCGGGATCCTCGGCGTCTGGTTCTGGGGCAAGGGGCGGCTGCTGGCGAGAAAGCTGGCGATTTTTGCCGTGGCGATTGCGATTGCCATCCCGGCGAGCCTGCTCATCTCCGATAAGATTTACGAAAACTACTCCGCGCGGATCAACGAAACGCTCGCCTCCTCGGAAGAGCTGAACGAGCAGACCGCGCCGCTTGCCGAGGCGGATGAAGACGCGTCCATCATCTCGACGATCCTGAACCGCCTCTCCGAGACGGCGACGAGCCTGTCGGCCAAAGCGGCGGATCTCTTGAATCACTATGTCGAATCCGTCGCGATCCTCGTCGTGACGAGCTGCATCCTGCCGTGTCTCGGACTGGTGTGCATCCTGCTCCTGATCAAGATGCTCTTCGGCGTCGATGTGATCGCCCGCGTGCGGTCCGTACGACCCCCGGAACGTCCGCCGGAACACCCGGATGCCGCATAAAGCAGATTTGCATCCTTGACAACGTGCCAGTTACAGATTGCGGAGGAGAAAAACATGGAACTGAAACTGCGCTATACGAAACCCGCTCCGGATTCCGAAGAGGGATGGGAGAAATACTCCATGCCCATCGGGAACGCCTATACGGGCGGAAACGTCTTCGGCGGCGTCGCGGACGAGCGGATCCAGATCACTGAGAATTCCGCGGAAAACCCGGGCGGGCTCGGCGGGCTGAACAGCTTTGCCGATCTCTATCTCCGGTTTCCCCATGCGTTTGAGAAAACGACCGGCTACGAGCGGGGCCTCGATATCGGGCAGGCGCTGGCGTTTGTCCGGTACGATCAGGACGGCGTCCATGTGGAGAGGGAATACTTCGCCTCCTATCCGGACCGGGCCGTTGTCGGGCGGATTGCGACCTCCGCGCCTCTCTCCTTTGGGGTCGAAGTGAAGATCCCGTTCCTGACCGAGGAGGAAGGCCGGCAGAAGCGCGGCACGGTGAAGGCGGAGGGCGATACGATCACCATGGCAGGCGTGATGTGCGCCTACAACGTCCGCTTCGAGGGACAGCTCCGGGTCTTCACCGACGGCGTGCTCACGGCATCGGACGGCGCGCTCCGGGTGGAGGATGCCCGGGAAACCACCTTTGTTTTCTGCTGCGGGACGAACTACGAGCTTCGTCCGGAGGTCTTCCTCGAACCGGACGGCAGGAAAAAGCTGCGCGATTTCGATCCCCATGAGAACGTCTCGAAGTGGATGAACGCCGCGGCGCATCCTTATGAAGAACTAAAATGCCGCCATATGGAGGATTTCCGCAAGCTCTTCGGGCGGGTATCTTTTGAACTCGGCGAACGCGATGTGCCGGAAAAGCCGACGGACGAGCTTCTCGCCGCCTACGGAAAAGGGGAGAAGAGCCGCTATCTCGAAGTCCTGTATTTCCAGTTCGGGCGGTATCTGCTCATCTCCTCGTCCCGTCCCGGCAGCCTGCCCGCCAACCTGCAGGGAACCTGGAACTGCCACGACCGCTCTCCGTGGGGAAGCGGCTACTGGCACAACATCAACGTGCAGATGAACTACTGGCCGGCCTTTGTCGCCAATCTGGCCGAGACCTTTGACGCCTACCGGGATTTCAACCTCGCGTTCCGTCCCGCGGCGGAGGAATACGCACGGCGCTACGTCAAGGCGACCGTCCCGGAGAAATACACCGACGAGCCGGGCGAATGCGGCTGGACCATCGGCACCGGCAGCTATGCCTATACGATCAGCGGACCGGGCGGCCATTCCGGACCCGGTACGGGCGGCCTCACATCCAAGCTGTTCTGGGAGGCGTATGCTTTCACCGGATCCCCCCAGACCTTGCGGGAGGTGACTTATCCCGCGCTGTTATCGATGGCGAAGCACCTTCTCCGGGTCGTGCGGGAATACGACGGGCTGGTGCTCTCCGTCTTCTCCGCGTCTCCCGAGCAGATCATCTGCAACAACTGGTCAAATCCTGTTCAGTATTATCACACGGTCGGATGCGCGTTCGACCAGCAGATGATCCGCGAAAACGGCTTGGATCTGCTGCGCTGCGCCGCGCTGATCGGGGAAGAGAATCTTCCCGAAAAGGACCGCGCCGTCCTCGACGAGGTGCGCAGTCAGATCGACCGGTACGATCCCGTTCAGGTCGGCTGGAGCGGACAGATCAAGGAGTATCGCGAGGAGAAGTTCTACGGCGAGGTCGGCGAGTACCGTCACCGCCATATTTCGCAGCTTGTGGGCCTGTACCCGGGTACGCAGATCAACCGCGAGACGCCCGCCTGGCTCGACGCCGCGAAAAAGACCCTCGATTTCCGCTCCGACGAATCGACCGGATGGGCCCTGGCGCACCGGCTCAACGCATGGGCGCGGACCGGCGACGGCAACCGCGCATACAAGCTCTACGGCAACCTCATCGGCATGCGGACTCTGCCCAATCTCTGGGACTTCCATCCGCCGTTCCAGATCGACGGGAACTTCGGCGGGACCTCCGGCGTGGCGGAAATGCTCTTACAGAGCCACGAGACCTTCATCGCGCCGCTCGCCTGCATCCCCGACGCCTGGCAGGAAGGATCCTTCTCCGGCCTTGTCGCGAGAGGCGGCTTTGAGATCGGCGCGGAGTGGAAGAACGGATGCGCGACAAGGCTGACGGTCCGCTCGCTCGCCGGGAATGTCTGTCGGATCCGCTATCCGGGCATCGCACGGGCCGAGATCCCTTTCCCGCACACCGCGCTCGGCGAGGACCGGATCGAATTTGCGACACAGACCGGCGGGATCTACGAGATTGCCGGGATCCCGGCATGGGAGAAGAAACCTGTGCCGACGGCGCTTCACGCGGACCGAGATCTCTGTCTGACGTGGGACTATACGGAGCCGGTTTCGGTCTGGCGGGCCGTCGACAGCGCACCGGTCTACGAGAGGATCGCGGATTCCGTCACCGGCGGATCGTACGCGGACGCGGGCTTTCTCTTCGAGAAGGCGGAGACCGTCACCTACAAGATCACCCGGGCGGACGCGGAGGACGGATCGGCACCCGGCGCGGTCGTCACGCTGAACCATTCCACGCCGATCGAGCGGCAGCGGTATCGGTATCTCGTCCGCCAGCTCAACGCGGTCTGCGGCGGCGTGGATCTCCCGGAGACGGATGAATAAGCATTTTTTGCAAACAAAATCGGGCACTCGCTGTGGCAGCGGGTGCCTGTTTTGCGCGATCTGCCGCTCTCCCCGCGGAACCGAGAAAAACGGACTCTGCAAATTCTCTGCAAAAACGCAAAAAACGCATTGCAAACCGCCCGCGGATTTGCTATAATGATCTCAGAAGGGACGAAGAGCGCATTCAACTGAACAAAGGAGAACGGCGATGGCAGATTATTTGGGTAAAGAGATTTTCAAACTGGGCTTCGGACTGATGCGCCTGCCGAAGAACCCGGACGGGAGCATCGATATCGAACAGACCATCCGGATGACCGATATGTTTCTTTCCGCCGGCGGGACCTATTTCGACACCGCCTACGTCTATGACGGCGGGGGATCGGAGCTGGCCGTGCGCAAAGCCCTGACCGAGAGAGTCCCGCGGGAGAGCTACACGCTCGCGACCAAGCTGCATGCCGCGGCGGCCCAGTGTCACGACGAGGAGAGCGCGAAGCGGCAGTTCGACATCAGCCTCGAGAGGACCGGCGCGGAGTATTTCGATTTCTATCTGCTCCACGCGATCCAGCGCAGCACCTACCGCAAATACGACGAATACCACATCTGGGATTACGTCAGGAAACTCAGGGAACAGGGGAAGATCCGCCACTGGGGATTCTCCTTCCACGCCGATCCGGACTTGCTCGAACAGCTTCTCGACGCGCATCCGGATACGGAATTCGTCCAGCTGCAGCTGAATTACGCGGACTGGGACAATCCGGGCGTGGCGTCCCGCCGGAACTGGGAGATCTGCACGGAGCGCGGGATCCCCGTCACCGTCATGGAGCCGGTCAAGGGCGGGATTCTCGCCGATCCGATCGACGCGGTGAAGGCTGTTTTCGACCGGACGGGCAAGGAGCTATCCTACGCTGGCTGGGCGATCCGGTTTGCCGCGGGACTCGATCACATCGTCACGGTCCTCTCCGGCATGAGCAGCCTCGCGCAGATGGAGGACAACCTCCGGACGATGAAGAACTTCGGTCCCATGACGGAGGAAGAGCTTGCCGTGATCCGGGAAGCGCAGGCGGCGATCGAAGAGGACAAATCCATCCCGTGCACCGCCTGCCATTACTGCACGGAGGGATGCCCGATGGACATCCCGATCCCGGAGATCTTCGGCGTCGCGAATCGCAAAAAGGGAAGTCCGCGCTTCCGGACCGTCCGCGAATACAACATCGTGACGCAGGACAAGGGAAAGGCGAGCGACTGTGTCGAGTGCGGCCAGTGCGAAGAAGCCTGCCCGCAGCATCTGCCGATCACGGAACTCCTCAAAGGCTTCCGCGAACTGGAAGAATGACGGACTACGGCGAACACCCGGAAGGGTTCAGATAGGAAACAGGAAAACACGGGGATCCTGCCCCTGCCGCTGTTCGACGAGAGTCAGGACGCGTATCACGTGATGGTAAACTTCGGTCCGGCGGCGGCCTGCCTGATCCCGGTCACGAATCTGGAGCTTTCCCGCACGGCATGGGTGCTCGATGCGCTCGGCGCGGAAGGGAAGAACACGCTCACGCCCGCCTATTATGAGAGCTATCTGAAAGGCAAGACGACCCGCGACGAGGAATCCCGCACGTCGCTCGAAATCATCTTCAACTCCGTGCTCTACGACGTCGGCGCCTGCTTCGACTGGGGCGACATCACCCATCTCCCGCGCGAACTGCTCGACAGCGAAAGCCGCGACATCGCCTCCGCCTATCAGAAGAAAGAAAAGCTCGTCATGAAGGCGATGGAACGCACGCTGAAGAGCTTTACCGAAGAAACGCCGTAATCCGCATCCATAACGGAAAAGAGCCGATGAACACGACCGTTCACCGGCTCTCTCTTTGTTTTCGACCGCATGCGTCCGGGGACCTATTTCATCTGCCCGAAGAGCTTGTCAAACGCGTCGGCGTAATACCCGGCGATGAGCCGCGCCCCGGCCTCCGTCGGATGTACACCGTCCGCAGCCCATACTGTCGGCGCTTCTCCGATGCAGTGCGAGGCAAACAGGCCGTCCATCGGGATGAAGGCGTCCGCAAATTCGCGCGCCAGCTTCCGGGTGACTTGGATCTTCGGATCGAGGTCGACGTGGAAGAATTCCTTGTCCGGGACGGGCAAGAGGAACTGCTCGATCAGGAGGATCTTCGCGTTTGTCTTCTCCTTGATCTCCGTGAGACAGTACCGGTAGCATTCTTCAAAGTAATCGTGGGGCATCCAGTCCCGGTTGCCCGCGCGGTGCCAGGTGTCGTTGATGCCGATCAGGATGGAGACGAGATCCGGTTGTACATCGACGCAGTCCGTCTGCCAGCGGTCCCGCAGATTCTCCGCCCGGTTTCCGCTGATCCCGAGGTTGATGAACTCGAACGGCGTGCCGGGATGGCGGTTTTTGATCAGCTCGGCGGTGTATTTCGGATACCCGTGGCCAAGCTCGTGATAATCTTCGCGGCCTCTGCCCGCATCGGTGATGCTGTCGCCCTGGAACAGGATTTTCATGGATATACCTCCTCAGAATGAGTGGATCGAAGGAACGGTGAAGGGAATATCCGGCGGGGAAACGGGATCCCCGCAGGCCCTCCAAGATTTCCGGATCCAGTATATCACATCGCCGCGGTTTTTTCAATCATCTTTCCGTATTTTATCGATTCCTCTTCGTAAGCCGTTTTCCGGAGAAAGAGCGGGCGGAAACGGACGGATGGGAACGAAGCGAAGGAAAACGAGCGGGAACACGGCGGGAAAAACCGGCAGCTTCTTGACAGAGAGGCTGTTTTTCGGTATAATCTGAGTAGCGGGATCCTGCCCCAACCGCATAATCCGACGGATCCCGTTTCCCGGAGAACTGCCGGAGCCGAATACCCACCGATGCATTCCATGAGGGAGGGAAGCCTTATGAAAAAAGCATGCTGTCTGATCCTCGTTCTGCAAATGCTCCTGCTTGCCGCGGTCTCGTGCGGAGAACGGCAGCCGGAGCAGGATGCCGCATCCTCGGAGGAACCTCTGCTGAGTGAGGAAGTATCCGCATCAGCGGAAGAGGCGGATACGGAGATCACCCGTGAGAACGTGCCGGACTCTCTTCCGGACAACCTGGACTTCGCGGGAAAGACCTGTACGATCTATTACAGCAACGGCAGAGACCGGTATAAACACATCGAGGGCGGAGAAGAGCTCAGCGGCGAGATCGTGAGCGATTCCGTGATTGCCTGCAATGAGTCGGTCGCCGAGCGCCTGAACGTCGATCTGCGGTACTATCCGGAGAATTCCGGAAACTGGGACACCATCACGTCCCTCGTCAGCAACCTGATCATGGCGGACGACGATACCTTCGACGTCTACCTCGGCGAACAGTACGGCATGACCCAGACGGTGGTGAAGGGCTTCTACCGCAACGCATTTGATCTCCCCTATCTGGATTTTGACCAGCCGTGGTGGAACGCCGTCTTCATGGACAATCTGCAGCTGACGTCGGACAACCGCATGTTCCTGACCGGCGATTTCAGCCTGACCACGCTGAGCGATCTCTGGATCCAGTATTACAACAAGGGGATTTACGAGAGACTCTTCGGCGATCCGGATGAACCGTACCATCTTGTACTCGAAGGAAAGTGGACCATCGATAAGATGAGCGAGCTGATTGCCGCCTCTTATCTGGACCTCGACGGAAACGGATCGATCAGTCAGGAAGACCAGTTCGGATACGTGATCTACATGAAGTATTCGACCGTGGACCCCTTTATGTACTGCGCTGACATTCCCTATACCTCCCGCGATACGGATGGGCGGGTCGTGATCGACATGAATCAGGAGCGCGCAGTCACCCTGACGGAGAAAACGGTCGGCCTCTTCCAGCAGAGCGCCGTGTTTTCCGAATCGACCGCGGCATTCCCGGTCGGGAAAGCGCTGTTCTGCGGGACGCAGCTCGGCGGGACGGAGACGTTCCGGGAGATGGAGGACGATTTCGGCTTCCTGCCCACTCCCAAGCTGGACGAAGAGCAGAGCGCCTACCGGGATCTCGTCGCCGATGTCTGTCTTTTGATGACGATCCCCGTGACCAGCCGGGACGCCGATCTCGCGGCCTGCGTTCTGGAAGCACTGAACGCCGAAACCTACCGCACGGTCACGCCCGCCTGGTATGAGGTCACTCTGAAATGCAAGTATTCCCGTGATCTTCTCTCCTCCGAGATCATCGACCTGATCCACGATTCGATCTATACCGATTTCCTCTTTGCCTATTCCCCGATGATCAGCAACATCGGGCAGATCATGCGCACGCTGGTAAACAACAACAACACGAACTACGCGTCCGGCGTCGCCACGATCCTGAAGCCTGCCGTCAAGCAGCTCGAACGAATGTACACGGCGCTCGAAAAACTCGGTGAGCCGTAAGCTCCGATAGAGCGGGATTCCCATTTCCGGGCAGACCGGTTCTGCCTTTTACAGAGGAGTATAGTATGATGCAGCTGAAACAAGAGACGACCGCGCTGCTCGAGGATATTGAGCGGCGAATCCGTCCGGAAACCGAAGACGCGCTCGACGCCCGCTGGCTCTCTTTTCTGCGCGGCACGTTCGAGGGAGAGATCTATCACCCGGAGAGGGACACGCACTCCCCGCCCGGGACGCCGCTTTACGCCATCAACATCAACGATGCCCTCGCCGATTACGAGACCATGGTCGTTTCGGAAATGCAGGGCGTTTCCCGGGCACTGGCGTCCGGCGGGGCGAATCTGGCGGTGCGCACCAATTACGGTTCCGCGATCTTGGCCTCCCTGTTCGGCGCCGAGATCTTCGAGATGCCGCGGAGCACCAACACCCTGCCGACCGTGCGGTCGTTCAACAGTACGGACAAAATGCGGGAGCTGATCGATGCCGGCATCCCCGATCTCTATGCAGACTTCGGGGAGCGGGTCTTCCGCTGCGGCGAGCTTTACCGTCAGATCGGGGAGGCTTATCCGAAAATCGGGCGGTATGTGTGGGTCTACCATCCCGATCTGCAGGGTCCGCTCGACATCTGCGAGCTCCTCTGGGGCTGCGACATGTTTTACGCGATGGTCGACGAGCCGGAGCTGGTCCACGCCGCTATGTCCCTGATTACGGAAACCTACATCCGCTTCCTCGATAAATGGTATGAACTGTACCCGTGCGGGACGGAGATGAACGTCCACTGGGGCCACCTGCGCCATCGGGGACGGATCGCCCTGCGCTGCGACAGCGCGATGAACCTCTCCCCCGATCTGTACAGGGAGTTTGCCGTCCCGTACGACAGGATCCTGCTCGAACACTTCGGCGGGGGCATGATGCACTTCTGCGGACGCGGGGACCATTACATCGCCGACCTCTGCAGCCAGCCCATGCTGACCGGCGTGAACATGTCGCAGCCGCATCTGAACGACATGGAGACCATCTATCAGAACACCGTCGACCGTGGCATCCCGCTGCTCGGCTTCCCGGCAGACCGCGCCTACGCCGATGTATCACGGGGATTCCGCCACCGGATGCAGGTGTGATCTCCCGGCAGAAGAGAAAGAAGGTGCTGTCCGTATGATGATCCGATGCGGTGGAAGGACGAAGACCCGCGATACCGACCCGAAGAGATATGGCATCCTGCCGCGCATCGCCGCGGGACTGCTCCTCATCGCGCTCTGTCTCCCGTCGTGCAGCGCGCAGCCGTCTGGCGGGAACGCTTCTGCACCCGAGAACACCGGGCAGCCGGAGACACATCCGGATCCCGCGGCGGTCGTGACCGACGAAATATCGGAGGATACAGATACAGGAGAGACTTTTATGTCGGCGTATTTTGACTATGAAATCCCCGTCTCCCGGGAGAGCAATCCCTCTCACCTTGGCCTTCATGTGTCGGACGGCGGCGAGATACGGCTTGCGGGGAAACGGTTCTGCGGCTTCGGCGTGAACTATTTCGGCGCGTTTGCGCACTACTGGTACGACGACTACGATCACACTCCGTTCGTGGACGCGTTCGCCAAGCTGAAGGCATACGGCGTGGATTTCATCCGCATGCCCTTCGGCGGGTACTGGACGGACTATTATGAGGCCTTCGCCAAGGATCCGGAAGCGGTCCTGCGCTATTTGGACCGCATCGTCGAGGAGGCGGAGCGGGCGCATATCGGGATCATCGTCTCCCTGTTCTGGCACGATACCGCTCTGCCGCTCTACTTCGGGGAACACCGCTCGTCGATGGGCGATCCCGACAGCGATACGGTGAAATTCGCGCTCGACTATACCGCCGCGATCGTCAGCCGGTACGCGGATTCTCCGGCGGTCTGGGCCTGGGAGATCGGCAACGAATACAACCTCTCGGCGGATCTGTGCGACACGTCGGGGTGGAACTGGCTGAGCGGATACCCGGATGCGGAGCCGAGCGGCTTTGACTACTATTCCTCCGCGGAGATGATCACCTTCTACACCCTGATCGCCGAGAAGATCCGCGCATACGACGGCTGGCGCATGATCGAATCCGGGAACGGCGAAATGCGGTCCTTTGCCGCCGCCAGCGCGGAGAGATCGCGGAACATGGATCCGGGTACACATGCGTGGACAGTGGACTGGAAGACCAATACCCGGCAGGAATTCGACGAGATGAACGCCGTGATGACGCCGGATCCCCTCGACTGCGTTTGTTTCCATCTTCAGCACGGCACGGGCGACGGCTCCGGGAAATACGTCGAGACCATGGCGCCCTACGGCAGGACGATCACCCAGCAGGAGTATTTCACCGCGTACAAGGAAGCCGCCGACGCGTGCGGGAAAGCCTGTCTCTTCGGAGAAATGGGCGATTTCATGGACATGAACGGCGCGCCGGATCTCGAGGAACACTTCCGCGGCCTCCTCGACGATATCCGCGCCTCCGGCATCCAGATCGCGCTGACATGGCAGTTCCAGGATTTCACCGACGCCGGGGCTGACGGGATGAAGCTGCGGGTGCTCGGCGAGGCGAACGCTGCATACAGGGAAGAAGGCGTCTGCGACAGCGAAGCGGCGTTCTTACGGGACTGAATAAAGGAGAGGTCATGCTCACGCTCGAAGAATACAAGCAAATCGTATCGGAACTCATGGATGAGCTTCCGGAGGAATTTTTCCGGGAACTTACCGGCGGCGTCGTCGTGTCGGAGGCGCTGGTGATCCCGGATTACGCCCGGAAAAACGATATCTATGTCCTCGGACAGTATCAGGTGTATGCGGGCGTGCGGCAGATCGTCATGTTCAAGGGTTCCTTCGATCAGGTCTACCCGCAGGCGGACGCGGTACAGGCCCGGAACATCCTGCGCGGCACGCTCCGCCACGAGTTCCGGCATCATCTCGAATCCTTGGGCGGCGTCCGCAATTCTACCTCTCTGCTCGCGGAGGACGAACGGAAAAAGGAAGCCTATCTTGCCCGGCAGGAGAAACCGGGGGAAAATGCCCCTTGAACCGATCGGGAAAGAATCGAACAGCGAGGATCCGGTCAAATAAAACGAAGAGACGAATTGTGAAAAACAACCTGCCGTGCGTCAAACACAGCAGGTTTGTTTTCTGATGATGAAAGTTAGAAAGCCGATCCGTCCGGATCTCGGGAACCCCTTAACTCACGCCGATCGCATCCTGCAGACTTCTCAGGAATCCTCCGCCGGCAACGGTGACGATGACGACCAGGATCAGGCTGATCAGGAGCCAGATGAGGGCCGCGCGGGCGTAATGCTTGCGGTTGAGGTTGGTATCCTTCGAGAACGCCCACACCAGAAGCACGATGAAGCCGATGACCGGTATGCCGATCAGAACGGGCATCCAGAAGAAGTTCCCGGTGGAGAGGGGTGCGCTCTGCGGATCGTAGGCAGGCTGCACCGGCGCGGAAACACGCGTCTGCTGTACGGGGGGCTGCGTATAAAGGGGCTGCTGCCGAACGGGGACTTGCTGAGCGTTGTCCGCCGTCAGCTTCTGTCCGCATTCGGGGCAGAAGATACTGCCGTCCGGGATTTTCGCCGCACATTTGCTGCAAAACATGACGATTCCTCCATGATATAGAATGGTTTGACAGGAAATGAATACTCAGGACGCGGGGGAAGGTCCCCGTTCTTTTGTTTCCCGGCGGATCTGCCGGATCAGGAGACAGCCTGAAACGATGAGCAGGATCAGGTAGAGGACCGGGTAGAAAATTTTTGCCGCGGTGACGGTCAGCTCCCGCAGAGGATGCAGGCAGAGCCGGATCGCGGATACGTAAGCAGCATAAGAGAGGAAGCGCGTGCCTTCCGGCAGTTTCTTCTTATTCGCCACGATCAGAAGAACGGCGATCCCGAGCAGATAGGCGATACACTCAAAGAGCTGTACGGGCCACAGCCTCCGCGCCTCGGGCGGGGTGTTCAACAGATCGTACAGGGCTTCGCGCGCGGGGAAAACCACACCGAATACGCTCGTCGTCGGCTTCCCGGTACAGCAGCCGTTGAGAAAACATCCGGCCTTGAGAATGGCCAGCGCCGCCCCCGCGCCCGTTGTCAGATCGTCGGAGACGCGGAAGAAGGGAAGCTCCAGCTCGTGGCAGACGGCGTAGAGCACCAGCATGCCGAGAATCAGTCCGCCCATCAGACAGAACCGTTCGCAGCGCAGGCTCCAGACGGGATACTCCGGTCCGTAGCGCCCCGGGTTGAGCGCGGCATGCAGCAGTCTCGCGCCGATCAGGGCGGACACGGCGACGAGGGGCGGCAGCAGGATCCGCATGGGCACGGGCACATCTTTTTTCAAATCCCGCGCGAAGAGCACCCAGAACACGGCGCACGCCAGAGCGGTCATCAGCACGTACGTGGAGAGCGAATACCCCCACAGTCGAAGAACGGGCAGCATACTATTTTATTTTCGAGGCGTCGATATCGATGATCCAGTAGATCTGCGAATACCCGCCCTCGGTCTGGTTGAAATTCAGGACCACGCCCGTGCCCGTGAGTCTGGTCGGTTTTCCCGCCTCCTGGATCACCGTGATCGCGGTGGTGCCCTTGTCGTTCTTGATGACGAACTGCCCGCCTTTGTAATCCGCGTTCACGGGGGTCTCGACCTTTTTGCCGTTCTCATCCGTGATATGGAAGATGAGCTTGTATTTTCCGCTGCTCAGGATCCCGCCGGACTTCTCGACCTTCACACCGGTGATGCGCACGCCTTCGTCGATGGAAACGGAGTCGTCGCAGGTTTCGCGGCTCAGGCCGAACTGTTCGCCCCAGACCTTGTACCACAGATCGCCGAGATAGACGCCGGTCGGGGTGATCGTGCCCGTGTATTCCCCTTCGAGCTCGTCGAGGCCGCCGAAGATGACCTCAACACCGCCGTTCGCAAATTCAAAGCTCGCTTCCGCCGAGGATTCGTTGTATTTCAGCGCCTTCTCGTCCTTGAAGAGACGGACATAGTTGAGCGATCCGCCATACCCCTCGCCCGCCTTGAGCCAGTTGTAGGCGGTGCACTGGAACTGCACCTTGTCCTCGCCGGTCTTGAAGATCCAGTCGTCGAGGATGCCGTAAGCGGCGTTCTTCGGCGCGGCTTCCGTTCCCGTGCAGAAAGCGGCGATATATCCCTTGTACTGCGTCTCGGCGAGCGGCACCTTCTTCGCTTTTCCGCCGTCCGATTCCATCACGTAGAAGGAGAAGCTCGTGACCGTGTTCATCGCATTCGTCAGTTCGTCGATGCTTTTCATCGCGGCACCCCTCGCCTGCGTCTCATACTGCTTGTAGAAATATTCGATGTTCCCCGTGTTCAGCATCGTGAGAACCTGCTTCATCTGCTCCTTGTACGTTCCGATGGTGTCTGAATCCGGCTCCTTGTAATCGTATGCTTTGATGTCCTTGGCAAACTCCTGCCGGACCTCTTTCGGCAGTCTCCAGAACACGCCGGCTGCGTTCGTGAAGCAGGCATCGAGGTTTTCCGAGAGCTGTGCCGTATCTTGAGAATTCTTATACGCCTTCAGGTTGAGATAGTTTCTCCACTGGGAGAGTTCCTTGTCGTGCCTTTCGTTGACAAGGGGCTTGGTGTCGGGGAATCCGTTGGTTTTGTAGGTGTTGAAGAGATAATCCCTCGTCTTTTCCATCGATGCGGGCAGATGGGCAAAGGTCAGCCCGCCCGGCCATTTGCCGCTCCGATCCGCCTGCTGCGAATAGGCGATGTAGTTGGTGGTGAAGACCATGTATGCCTTCTGGGTGTCGTTGTCGTAATGTCCATTCCGGAGTGCGGTGATATGGTCTTTATCGGTGGTAGCGGTCGCCGTCAACGCCCAGAGCCCGGCGGCCGCAACCCCGGCAACGATGCTCGTTGGGGTTGCCAGGGAAATCGCTCCGAGCACGATCAGACCGATGTCCGCCGCATTGTCTTTGAGCGCACTGGTAAAGCTGCCGTTTTCATACCAGGTCGAGACGAACTTGATGCCGGTCAGCACGATACCCACGGCGAAGAACTTCTTGGCGAGCGCCTTGGAGGTTCCCTCGGCGATCATGCCCATCGAGGAGAGGATCTGCTGGATATTATCCGTCGCGGTGGCACCGTTCCCGACAAAACCGAGTACGACAGCCGATTTCCCGGCGACTGTGGGATCTTCCTGCCAGTTGTTCTCCTGCTGCGCGATGGTTTTCAGGGTGTCAAACTGCGTGGTGATGTTCTTCGAGATCTGCGTGAGGCGGTTTGCGTTGAATGTGACCCGCGTGAGCGCGCCCTTGCCCTCCTGAATGTCCTCTTGGTTGTATAAGAAGGCCTCGTCGTTATTCCATTCCGCCATTTTCCCGCCGATATAGAAGCCTATCGCGGCTCCGGCGGGGCTGAGGGGCGTGGGTACGGCTGAGCTGCCGATGACCGCTCCGCTGGCTGCGCCGGAAAGATCAAAGCCGGTACCGTCCGTCTTATATTCCTGATAGCCCGGCGCCAGTTCCAGCGTGCCGTCCGCGATGGCCCCGTGGACGTATTCCTTGTTGGCAATACGGGAATCCGTCGTGTCGAAGAGACCCTTGCCGGAGAAGTGGTCCGTCCAGAAGGAAACCGTCTTCGCGTCCGTGTCAAACTCCGCAGGGAGGGTGGTCCACGTCTTCGTCTTGTCGTCGTACGTCCGCAAGGTGATCGTGTCGAGCGGGTCGTCATTCGTCGGATCATAGGGGACGGTGATTTTGACAAAGCCGTCGGGCTGGGTCTTGCCGCCGTCGATGCGGAAGTCCCAGACAGTCACCGATGCGTCGAGGGAGTTGTCGTGCTTCTTGCCGACGTCCCGGATCTCGAGCGTATGCTCCCCTTCGAGCGTGCCGAGATCGACCGTGATGTCCCCGGCGGTCACGAGCGTTTCATCCTCGTTCACGTCGAAGACCTGCGGCTCGATCTTGTCGATTTCCTTCCTGTCGAGTTTCAGGGAGTCGGTGTTGTATTCCACCTGCGGATTCGCCGGTTTGGAAATGCCGATCTTCTCGATCCACGGCAGCATGAAGCCGGGCTTCCAGAGCCCCGTCACCAGAATAGCCGCGACCAGCAGGAGGGCCACCGCCCGCATGAAGCCGGAGAAACGGCTTTTCTGTTTTGTTCGCTTCTGCCGCGGAGACTGTGCGGAGATCTGCGGCGGGATCGGAGAAGTCATCCCGCCGGACGCCTGCTGCATCGGATACCCGCATTTGTTGCAGAACTTCGCCCCCACGGGCGGGACCGCTCCGCAGGCCGGACAGGACACGGCGATGTTCTGCGCCGGGGCATTTGTACCGGTTCCGGACAGAGCCCCCCCGCAGAATCGGCAGAATTTTGTGCCGGCCTCCACTTCTTTTCCGCAATGTCGGCAATACATGGCGTTTTCCTCCCTCAAGGCGATCGGATCGTTCTCTTTATCTTTGACTTAAACAATCTTTTCGATTTCATTATACCGGAATCTGTCCGTCATTTCAAGGTTTTTGTACGAAATATTTGCAAAAACGCAAACAGGCGGGGCAGGACTGTTCCAAAAGGAAAAGACACCGCTGCCGCGATGCCTTTTTTGTTCTCCTGCGGATGACGCCGGGCGGATACTCCCTCTCACGCCTCGCCGAACGTCAGCGCGAGCAGGCTTATGTATTCCGCATACGCGTCGGTATCCGCCAGCTCCGCGCAGGTCTCGGCGAAGCTGCGGTAATACCAGCCGATCTTCTTCGGATCCTTCTGATGGAAGCGGTCCCACACCTTTTCACCGAGCGCGAGATAGTCCCGGTGGAGGGCGCGGAGATTGGACAGTTTGTCCGCGAGGGCAAGGATCTTCACGTCCCGGTCCGTGCACTGCCGGAGATGTTCGACCGTCTCCTGCTTCCGGATATTCCAGGTGTCCTCCGCGCGCTGATCCTCCCGCTTGTTCTCGCTCTCCGCGGCGACCAGCTCGGCGACCCGGGGACCGAATTGATGCTCGATCATGTCGGGCGACGCGCCGGTGTCCTCCACGGGGTCGTGCAGCAGGGCGGCGGCGATCACCGCCTGATCGTCCGTGATGCCGGCCGTGATCGCGGCAGCCTCCATCGGGTGAACAAGATAGGGAAGATTCGATCCCTTGCGGATATCCCCGTCGTGTGCCAGGGCGGCGAAGATCGCGGCGCGGGTGAGGAGGGATGTGTCGGTTTTGCTGTCCATCATGCGTTCCTTTCCGTGTTGTTCCATGTTTCGTACGGTCGTTCAGTGTCCCGTGCCCCAGGATTTGTTCGGACGGGGGCCCATCGCGAGGACCAGCTCGCCGCCCGATACGAGTTCGCCGTGGGTGAGGAAGGCTCTGTTCAGCGGCGTGCCGTTGAGCGCCGCGGACTGAATGTACCGCATACCCTCGCCCGCGCCTTGTGCGTGGATGACGAACTCTCCGCCCGCCGTCTTGATCCGGACCTCGTCGAAGATGGGCGAGGACAGGGCGTAATCCGGCTTGCCGGGACAGACGGGATAAAGCCCGATGCCGGAGAAGGCGAACCAGGACGACATGGCCCCGCTGTCCTCGTCTCCGCAGATGCCGAGCGGGGAATTGGTGAACCAGAGATCCATGATCGTCCGGAGCCGCCGCTGGGCCATCCAGGGTTTCCCGACGTAGTTATAGAAATACGGGATGTGGAAGGACGGCTCATTCCCCATGCAGAACATACCGATCAGGCCCGTCGAATCCGGGAACTGATCGAGGAAGCCGTATTTCCCGGGGGCGGGTGTGGTGAAGAGCTCATCGAGGCGATCCGCCAGCGCATCCGGTCCTCCCATGAGTTCCGCCAGCCCTTCGATGTCGTGCCAGACGGAGAAATTGAAGGTATAGGCGTTGCATTCCGCGAAGAACGCCCGACCGCCCTGACCGCCGCCCCGCATGGGATCGTAGCCCCGAATCCACTCGCCGTCGGCGTTTTTCGGCGCCATGAAGCCGATTGCGCGGTTGTACACGTTCCGGTAGTTCTTTGCCCGGCGGGAGAAGAGCCGGTAATCGTCTTCGTACCCGAGATGCTTTGCCAGCTGCGCCGCGCACCAGTCGTCGTAGGCGTGTTCGAGCGTCACGGCCACGCTCTGCCGCCGCTCGAAGGAATCGGCTTCGGGGATCCATTCCTTCTGACCGTCCTCGAGGGCGGGGAAGAATCCCTTTTCGTAGTAGCACCGTTCGAGTTCACCCGCCGGGACGTCGCCCACCCACGGGAGCATGGAGATCTCGGTGGCATTGCGCCGGATCCCCCGATAAGCCGTTTCAAAATCCGCCGGGATCCCCTTGGCGAGCGCGTCGGTATAGAGGGCGGCCGCATGGAATCCGATCATCACGGGCCGGTCCCCGTCGGCGGAAGGGAAGGAGGGCATCGCGCCGGTCTGCCGGTACATTTCGGTGTAGCTGTCGAGCATGACCCGGTGCCTTTCCGGTTCCAGGAGAAGCTGGAGGGGATGCATGGAGCGGAAGCTGTCCCAGAGCTGATCCACCGTATAGAATTCGCCGTCGTGCACCTTCCCGTCATACCCGGAATAGTAGCTTCCGTACTCGCCGTACTGGAACATCTTGCCGAAGCTCCGGTACAGCGCGGTGTAATACGCGATCCGCGCATCCTCCGATCCGCCTGAGACCTCGATCCGCCCGAGCAGATCCTCCCAGACCGCCTTCGATTCCGCGCAGACGGCCGCAAAATCCTTGCCTTCCAGTTCGCGCCGATATATCTCCGCTGCTTTTTCCGGGGAGATGTAGGACATGGCCGCGTACAGCTCGCAGGGAGAAGAGATCCCCGTCAGCACGGCCTCCTCACCGCGGATCTCGACGGCAAAGGGACAGGACAGCGTCAGAAGAAGATAGGCGCGCCGTCCCCGTTTGCCCTCCGGCGCCTCGATGAGGAGCGCGCCGTCCTTTTCCGCATAGACCGCGCCGCGCGCACGGAGGAAGACCGTACCGGCTCCCTCTGCACGGTAAACGAAGGAATGCATTGCCGTGGTCCCGCATACGTCGATCCCGGTGTCCTCGAGGAAGACCTCGAACGCGTAGGGATGGGACTCGACCGCCGTGACGTCGAAGTACGAGACGGCCTCCCCAGCGTCGGACGCGCCAGCCGGTGCAAACGCGATCTGCAAGGGCCCGGCGGGGAAGGACGCGATCTGATCCGCGATGAAATAATCGGTCACGTCCGGGGTGACGGTGGGAAAGATCTGCGCCCAGCTGTGGGGGAGAGCGGTGATCGGACGGGTGGCGCGCAGCAGATGGCCGATGGTCCCGATATAGGGATTGACGGATGCGGCGGGCGTTTTCATGGGAATACCTCCGGAGAATCCAAAGCGGCGGGTTTTGCGCCGGGATGGGTTGTTTACCTGTATTATACAGAAAGTCGGGGCGGATGTCAAGAGAGGAGCGGGCAGTCTCCCGAGATCGGCGAAAAAACACAGGGTCCGTCTCCTCGTGCGGCGCAGCGGCATCCGCGGATCCGGAATCCGCCGAAGGACTTGCGCGGACGGGGATTTTCTGCTATAATGAAGCAAAGCGCGGAAAGCGGCAATCTATCCGCGTAAGGAGGAGACGATCATGCTTGAAAATACAGCGTACAAATTGAAACACGGCCTCGGATTGACCGTCGCGTATTTCGGCGGATCCATCACGGAAGGGGCGGGAGCAAGCTCTTACGCGTCGAGTTGGGCGGGACTGACCACCGCTTGGCTCCGGGAGCGGTTTCCTGCATGTGCGATCCGGCCCGTGCAGGCGGCGATCGGCGGGACGGATTCCACCCTCGGCGTCCACCGCTGCGAGCGAGATGTGTGCGAGGCGGAGCCGGATCTCGTATTCTATGAGTTCGCAGTGAATGACAGCGGGATGGATTTTCTCACCGCCGTGAAGAACACCGAAGCGTGCTTCCGTAAAATCCGGACCGCAAATCCCGCGGCGGAGATCGTGACGGTTTACACGACGACGAAATACCTCTCCGACCGAATGGCAGCCGGCTGGGTTCAGCCCGCGAAAACGGCGCACGGAGCGGTATCGTTCCGGTACGGCATCCCGCAGATTGACATCGGGGAAGCACTGCGGCACCGTGTGCTCGCGGAAGGCTCTCCCCGCGCGGACGAGGCGGACTGGCTGCGCTATACCACGGATACGGTCCATCCGAACGACGCCGGATACGCGATCTGCGCGGACGTGATCCGGGAATCGCTCGGCAGATGGATCGACGGCGCGGAACCGCTCGACGGGCTGAGAACCTACGAACTGCCCTCCCCGCTCGTGCCGGAGGAGGAATCTCACATGCGCGCGCGGATCGTGGATTGCCGGGAAGCCGCGGCGGACAAATGTTGGACTCTCAAAGAAGAGTCTCTCTGCGGACGGTATCCGCGTTACCTCGCATGCGGCGAGCCGGGCGGAGAACTCACCTTCCGCTTCATGGGCCGGCAGGTCGGACTCTACTGGATGATGGCGAAGGACAGCGGAGACGCGTTCTGCTCCGTGGACGGAGGGAATGCATTCTCCGTCCGGTCCTGGGATCATTACTGCAAATCGTTCAACCGCGCCAATGCCGCGTGCGTGATCAGGGATCTACCGGAAGGGGAGCATACGCTCCGGCTTTGGGTATCGGCGGATAAGGCAGAGGAATCCGAGGGACACATGCTCCGGATCGGGGCGTTCCTCGTGCTATAACCATCAAGGAGGTCGGTATGAACTTCTACGTAGCAAAGACAGCGGGACCGGGCGGCGACGGATCGAAGGAAAGACCGTTTGCAGCGCCAGAGGAAGCGCGGGATGCCGTTCGCGGCTTTCTGCGGGAGCATCCGGGGGAAGGGGTGACCGTTCATCTCGGTCCCGGAGAATACCGGACGGCGGGTATGACGCTGGACGCGCGCGACTCCGGATCGGCGGATGCGCCCGTCGTGTGGGAGGGCGAGGACGGCGCGGTGATCTGCGGCGGCATGACGCTCGATCCCGGTTTATTCGGTCCTCTGACGGAAGAGGAGAAGGCACGTCTGCACGGCAGCGCGCGGGAGGCGGTCGTCCGGTGCGATCTGACCGCGCTCGGCCTGACGCGGGAGGACTGGGGCGAGCTCTGCGCCATCGGGACCTACCACACCGGGAATAAGTACGACGGCGCGGTCCTCTCCCCGATGTGGTGCGAGCTGTTCGTCAACGGGACCCGGCAGGAGATCGCGCGGTATCCGAACGAAGGCTTCCTCTTTTCCGGCGAACCGGTCCGGGAAGGCGCGGGGCTCGAGACCACGGGGCGGAAAAAACTGTCCGGCGAAGAGTGGGCGAAGGTCCGCAATCCGGTCTCCGACATCTATTCGATCGACGGGGAGACCGCGTGCCGCGTGGCGGGATGGAAAAGCCTCGACGGGGTCTGGATGTTCGGCTATCCGATGTACGGATGGGCGGACATGTCCTCGCCGCTTAAGTCCGTGGATCCCGAAGCCTGCCGGATGGAGACGGCGTGGGTCTCCCTCTACGGCATGAAGCCGCACGCGCCATACTATTTCTACAACATTTTTGAAGAGCTGGACGCGCCGGGCGAATGGTATCTCGACCGGGAGATGGGGATTTTGTATCTCTATCCCGCCGTGCCGCTCGCGGGGGCGGAGATCCGTCTCTCCCTCCTGACGGACAACCTGCTCCGGATCGAGGACGGCGCGCACATCACGGTGAGAAACCTCTGCTTCACGTGCACCCGGGGCGACGCGCTGCATCTCACGGGTACCTGCCTCACGGTGGAGAACTGCGAGATCCGCAATGTGGCGGGCTGGGCGATCCTGCTGGATGGTCGGGACTGCCTGATCCGGGACTGCGAGATCTCCCGGACGGGGAAGGGCGGGATCTCCGTCTCGGGCGGCGACCGCGCAACCCTCACGCCCTCCGGCCATGTGATCGAAAACAACCACATCCACCACATCGCCGAGATCTTCCGGACCTACAACCCGGCGGTGCGGCTCTCCGGCGTCGGAACGGTCGTACGGCACAACGAGATCCACGATTCCGCACACGCCGCGATCCTGTTCGGCGGGAACAACCACCGGATGGAATACAACGAGATCTACGAGGTCTGCAAGATCGCGGACGATTCCTCGGCCATCTATGCCGGACGGGACTACACCTGCTCCGGGAACGTCGTGTTCCGGAACTATTTCCACGACATGCACAGCGACGCGGACAGCCATATCGGAATCTTCGGCATGTACTGCGACGACAATCTCGGCTCCTGCGATATCGAGCAGAACGTGTTCGTGCGCTGCCAGTCGGCCCTGCTGCTCCACGGCGGACACGACATGACTTTTTCCGGGAATCTGATCCTCGGCGCATGCCCGAAGTCCGTGTACTCCATCCGCTTCCACCGGTACGGCTACTGGGACGATCTGCTCCCCGGCGGCACGCACGAGGCGGGACTCAGGGCCGTTCCGTGGCAGAGCGACCTCTGGCGGCAGGCCTATCCGCACCTCGCCGAATACCTGACCTGGGATCCCGAGACCGAACAGTGCTGTCCCCACTACTGCGACCTGTCCGGAAACGTGCTCATCGGCCACAAGCCCATCGACATCAATTTCCGGTGGGACGATCCGCGCTTCCATAACCGGGTGGAGAACAATACGGAGCTCGCAGAACCGCCGACGGAGGATCTCTGCGTGCTCTGCGAAACGGTCCTGCCGGCGATGATCCCGGGATTTGCGCCCATTCCCTTCGGTGAAATGGGACGCAGACATCCGTAACCGGGACGTTTATCCCGATTCCTTCCCGGCAGATCCGTAGGGTTGAAAAAGGAAATCACAAACAAGAGAAGCACCTCAAAGGCCCGGCGGTCTTTGAGGTGCATTTCTTTTGCTTAGGGTATTTTCATCAAGCCGGGATCACATCGACGGCATGAGCGCGAAACCGGTGACCAGTCCCGTCTCCTCGTCGACGTAGATATTGACCCAGGGATTCGTCGTGGTGTAATAGATGCCCCAGGTCTGGTCGGTATCCGGCTCGCCGAGCGCTGCTTTGACCTCGTCCCTCGTCGCGCCGATTTTGATCTTGCCTATCAGCGCGGAATCGCCGCCGCTCACCTGAACGCCGTCGATGTTGCCGTCCTTGTCCTCCGTGACGATGACGCCGTCATAGAAGTGCATCGTCTGCTGCCAGTCGGAATTGTCGTCGCAGGACGTCAGGACTTCGGCAGGCTGCGTCTCCTCGCCGAGCTGATCCTTCACGCCCGCGTAGGGGATCCCCAGCGTGAGATTCTGGCCGCTGACCGTGATATAGATGCCGTCGGCAGCCGTATTCGCTCCCGCGGAATCCGATCCCGCGGACGCGTCGTTTTTGCCGCAGCCCGCGCACAGCGCGACGACGAGCAGTGCCAGTAAAAGGGAAATGACTTTTTTCATCTTGGTTCCTCCTGTGGATTCGTTTTATTCTGTTCCTGCGGTGAATGTGCCGCAGGGGAATGCGGTACCCTCGGCGATGACCGTGACACGGTAGGTCCCGGACAGGCCGAGCTCTTCGGAGAGGATCGCGGAATAGCCGTTCTTGCCGCCGTCGCCGAGGAGCCTTGCCTCGTGGATCGGGAAGGCTTCGAGCGTGACGGTCCCGCCGTCCTGTTCGAGCACGAGATAGACGCGGCAGTCCCCGGCGGGCAGATCGTCCGGCAGGGAACCGTAGAGCCGCGTGCCATAGCCCGTCGTCTCCGTGTGCCCTTCGATTTCGCCGCCGATGGGAAGACCGTCCGCCGAGATGCCCTCCCGGAGGGGCGCATATAAGAACGGCGCGGTCTCGATGATCCGGTGCAGGTTGCGTTCCGCGATCTCATAGATCAGGTCGGTCCCGTCTTCGATGGAGGCGACATTGGGGCAGTCCGTGCGCTTGAAGGTCGATGTCTCATAGCTGTCGATCATGAAGGGCAGGAGGGCCCGGCCGAAGGAGTCGCGGACCATGTAGAGCCGGCTGCCGTCCTTGTGGTCCAGATTCTGCGCGGTGAACAGATCGTCGCGCTCCTCCCGGTCGCTCATGTAGTTTGCAAGCTGCGCCGCCTGATCGCTAACGCCCATGGAATAGGTGAAGCGGAAGCTGTCGTGGTCGATCTGATACACCACCTGCTCGTCCATCACCCCGCCAGCCGGGAGCAGCAGTTTGTCGAGGTCGCCGCGCCAGATGTTCTCGACCGTATAGGCGGCACCCGCATAGGTCTCGTGTTCTTTGCCGAGGGTGTCCATGACGGCACCCCAGCCGATGAGAGCGCCCCGGTAATTCCAATGGGAATCGCGGCGGTGATAGATCGTCTGATCCTTGGATGCGAGGAGGATCCCCCGCAGATCGGTGAAGGAGACGCCGCTCCGGGTGAGCTCTTCCGTCAGCCGGGTCAGATTGTTCTCGGACGACCGGCGGAAGGTGGGGGGCATCTTCTCGCCGTAAACGGTCGATTTGTTCGGCACGGGTACGAAGGCGAAGCGTCCGCCGCGGCCCGTGATATCCTCCTCGATCAGCGAGAGCGTGACGGCGATCGAGCGGATCTGCCGGTCCGTGAGCGCGTTCGTGTTCAGAAAGTCCGCCTGTTCGGAATTGAAGAACAGCCAGCCGTCCCTGCCGACGATCACATTGGAGCTCTGCGCGTGAAGCAGCTCGCCTTTGATCGTATTGGAAGCTGTCAGAAGTTCTGCGCGCAGCGGAAAATGGTCGCTCGCGTACGATTCAAATTGATCGGAGAAATCGAGGTTCAGCCGCCCGTCTTCGAGATAGGACGGCAGCTTGGCGAGCGAGCGCTTTTCCAGAGTGCTGTCGTTCTTGAAAAACGGCATGAGGAGCATCGGCAGGCAGAGCAGGGTGAAGAACAGGACGATATACGCGATTTTGAAGGCTTTTTTCATGCTGTTTTCCTCCTCTCAAAACCGGAAATAGATGAACGGGTTATAGCTGCTCGATACGAGGGACAGCACCGACAGCGCGAAGAGCGCGAGCGAACCCGCATACGCCGCATAGTTGTATACAGCGCATCGACCTGTTTCCTCCGCCTTCTGCCGCAGGACGCGGAAGACGGGCGTCGAGAGCAGGAGGGCGAAGCCGAAGCTGAGGAAGAACAAGGGGTTTAACAGCGCGAGGATCTCCGAAACCGCGCCGCCATCTCCGCCGGTCGGCCAGAACATCGCCCCGAGGACGCCGAAGCCCTGTGCAAGCGTGTCCGCGCGGAACAGCACAAAGCCGACGATCACCACGAGCAGGGTATAGACGTGGCCGAGGGGCTTGAACCAGGCTTTCTTCGTCGGCACGATCTGATAGGTTTCGAGCATCTGCCAGAGTCCGTGCCACAGGCCCCAGAGAATGAACGTAAAGTTCGCGCCGTGCCACAGGCCGGTCAGGAAGAAGATGATCCACTTGTTGAGCGTCGTTCTCGCGTTCCCTTTGCGGTTGCCGCCCAGCGGGATGTAAACATATTCCTTGAACCAAGTGGACAGGGAGATGTGCCATCTGCGCCAGAAATCCTGAATGCTGCCGGCGATGTACGGATAGTTGAAGTTCTCGCGAAAATCAAAGCCGAAGATGCACCCGAGACCGATCGCCATGTCGCTGTACCCGCAGAAATCGAAGAAGATCTGCAGGGAATAACAGACCGCGCCGATCCAGGCGGTGCCGGTCGAGAGCTGCCCCGCGCCGAAGGAGAACACCTTGTCCGCCAAAAGTCCCATTTGGTTAGCCACAAGCACCTTTTTCGCCAGACCGAACAGAAAGCGGCAGACGCCCCTGCCGATGCGGTCGGGCGTGAATTCGCGCTGCTTGATCTGCGCCGCGATGTCGGCATAGCGCACGATGGGACCGGCGATCAGCTGCGGGAAGAAGGAGATGTACAGAAGCACCGAGAACAGGTTTTTCTGGACGTTTTTCTTGTCGCGGTAGACGTCGATGACATAGCTCAGTCCCTGGAAGGTGAAGAAGGAAATGCCGATCGGCAGCCGGATCTGCGGGACCGGGATCGATAACCGGAAGAGCCCGTCGACGATCTGGACGAAGAAGCCGGTGTACTTGTACGCGGCCAGAAGACCGATGTTCACAAGTACCGCGAAAACCACCGCGAGCCTATCCCATCTTGTCCCGGCGGCGACGCGCCCGCAGACATAGTTCAGGACGATGGAAATCAGCATGATCATGACGGCAACCGGTTCGCCGAAGGCGTAAAACACCAGACTTGCCGCCGCAAGAAGGATATTTCTCGCCGTGTGATTCCGGATCACCGCGTAGAGCAGAAACGTGACCGGAAAGAACACGAAGAGAAAGGTCAGGGAACTGAAGGTCATATCTGCAGAACCTCTCCTGATGTCTGTGTTGTTTGCGTCATGGGTTTCAATAGGGCAGGCTGTTCCCGCGCGGGAGAGCGGTCAGTTCACGGTAAAGGTGATGTAAAAGCCGGAGATGATGCCTTCGTCGAGATACGCATTGATCCAGACGCTGTCCACGATGTATATCAGCGCGTATTCGTTCTCATCCGAGGGATCACCGAGGCTTGCTTTGAGCGCGTCCGGGTCCGAGCCCGGGCGGATCTCTCCCAGTAAGGCGGCTTCGCTGTCCCTGCCGACCGAGAGGGATTCGATCGATCCGTCTTCCTGCACCATGATCTCCACGCCGTCGTAGAAATACAGCGTCGACACCGCGTCGGAGTTCGGGTCGCAGGGCTTGATGGTCTCGCAGGGCATGCTCTCCGGACCGAGTGCGTCCTTCAGAGCGGCAAATTCGTCTCCGATGTGCAGCTTCTGTCCGTTAAAAAGGAGGAAGACGCCTTGACCGGCACTCTCCGAAGAGGATGCCGGCGCGTCCGAGGTCTCGGGCTTGTCCTTCGAGCATCCCGCGAGGAACAGGGTAGCCGTCAGCAAAACGAGCGCCAGCAGAACGGCATGGATCCGGCGAAAAATAATTCGATTCATGTTGTTGCCTCAAAAGCTTAGTTTTCGGTTTTTCTGATTTTCATCAGCCTACCGCTCCGCCGGATCACTCGTCCAGCCAGATGGGATTGGTCCACGCGAACTTGCCGTCCTTGTCGATCACCGTCATGCGGACGTACCGGTAGCTCCCCGGCCAGCTGTTCAGGCCGAATTCCGCATGGGTCATCGACCCGTCGGCCGAGGTGACGATCCTCGTGGGGTGCATGTCGCTCTGGATACGGATCGCGGCGGCCGCGGAGCAGTCGATGTATGCCTTGTCCCCGTCGACATAGAAATCATAGATCTCCGGTCCGCAGGAGGAGTAGAATTTGCCCGCCTTCAGGGCTTCGAGAATGGAGGCGATGCTGTTCTCCGCACGGACGCGCACCCAGCCGTTACAGTGATCCCTCATGCTGTGACCGTCGTCGACCGCCACGCCGTAGATGTGAATGCCCTGGCCGAGAAGCTCATCCCAGCAGGCGGCGTCCATGTCCATGTGGCAGTTCAGGGCGCAGCCGCTGTTCCAGATTTCCATCGCGAAATTGCCCTTCAGCTTCTCGAAATACCGCGCGGAGGTGCAGCTCCACTCCGGATGGCAGTGGATCGTCAGGTTTCCCTTCGCGTGGATCGCGTCGAGATAGGGCTGATAGTCCTCCTGTCCGGTCGTTCTGGCGGAGTCCACTCGCTCATCCTGGTCGTATCCGTTGCCGTCCTCCTTGGCGGGACCGATGCAGACGGTGTGGAAACAGCGGAAGCCGTGATCGTGAGCGAAAGTCCCGTCGAATTCCATGCCGGGGATGATGGTGATGGGAACCTCCGGCGCAAAATTCTTGTAGTTGTAAAAACGGTGATCGGTCAGCGCCAGAAAATCGTATCCGTTCGCCGCGTGCAGCCGGATGACCTCATCCGGTTCTCCCGAGCCGTCGGAACGTCTGGTATGGCAGTGAAGGCCGCCCTTGAGCATTTTTTCGCTGCCGCCGAATGCCTGCTGTCTCTTCATGCTTTTTCCCTCGTTTCTGTTCTGGATGATTTCGATTTTAAACGATCATTGTCCGGATGGGAGGCCGGATCAGAGAAGGACCTCATGCCCGGTCTCGGCGGACTTGTAGATGGCGTCGAGGATCTTGATCATGTTGACGCCCTGCTCGGGGACATAGTCCTTTTCGGCGCCGTCCAGCACGATCTTGGTAAAGTGCTCCAGCGCGCGGGCATGTCCGTTGCCCATGTCTCCGCAGTCGGGATGCAGATCGACCAGTTTGCCCTTTTTGTCCTCGGTCCAGATGCCGCAGGTGCCGTCGTCGTTCCACGTGAAGCCGGCTTTCGTGCCGCGCAGCTCGACGAAACGCTTTTCCTGCTCGATGTTGGAAGCCCACGAGAATTCGATCTGCAGGCAGGCCCCGTTGTCAAAGCGGATAAAGCCCATCGCCAGATCCTCCACGTCGAAGGTGCCGCCGCTCTGCTTTTCGCCGAACGCCGCGTGTTCGGAATCCGCTTCCGCTTCGTTGTCCGCGAACTTGCTGTAGGTGCACCCGCTGACGGCCACCGGCTTCGGATTGCCCATCAGCCAGATGGAGAGGTCGATCATGTGGACGCCGAGGTCGATCAGAGGACCGCCGCCGGACTTCGATTTGGTAGTGAACCATCCGCCCTTGCCGGGGATGCCGCGCCGCCGGATCCATCCGCAGCGTCCGCAGTAGATCTCGCCCGCTTTGCCGGATTCGATGTACTTTTTCAGATACTGCGAGTTGCTGTAATACCGGTTGTTGCGCATGACCATCAGCACGCGGTCCGCCTTCTCCGCCGCCGCTTTCATCTTTTCCGCCTCTTGTGCGTTGATCGCGTCCGGCTTTTCGCAGAAGACGTGCAGACCGTGCTCCAGCGCATAGACGGCGATGATGGAGTGAAAATCGTTGGGCGTGGCAATATCCACCGCATCCAGCTTTTCCTTTTCGATCATCTCACGGAAATCCGTGTAGATATGGGTTTTCGGATCGAGATTGTGGCGAACGATCGCCTGTTCGCATTTCTCCGGGATCAGATCGCACAGCGCGACGATTTTAACGCGCTTGTTCAGGACGTGCGCGCCGAGATGCCCGTTTCCCATTCCGCCGATCCCCACGGAACCGATGCGGAGTTTTCTTCTGGTAGCTGCCATGAATCGTGTCCTCCTGATTCTGTCCGAATGATTTTGGATTTGGATGGATGCCGGACGAGATCCGGCTTCGATGCCATTGTAACAGAAAAACTCCCCCGTGTCAATCCGGTGCGGGCTCTTTCCGGCGCAGATCGGCGTTTTTTGCCGAAAAAGGGAGCATATCCGGACGGACGGCGACACCGCACATCCGATCTTCGATTTCACAAAACACTTGTTTTTTCCCCCCGCGTGATGTATAATAATACCAAAGAACAGCCGCGGACACGGCCGATGTCCCGCCTCTGTGCCGTGCGTCCGCGCATCTCTCCCATCCACCGAAAGGAGTACATCCCATGAAAAAGAACGCAAAACGCGCGCTCATCCTGTTTCTGGTTTTTCTTATGTCGGCGCTTCCGCTTGTCTCTTGCAGCGAAACCCGACCGGAACCGTCCCAGACGACGGCAGTCTCTCCGGACTCGCAGACCGAAGAGCCCGTACCCGAGACGGAGATCACCCGGGAGAAGACGCCCGATACGCTGCCCGACGACCTCGATTACGGCGGTGAGACCTTCACCATCTATTACAGCAACGGCTTCAACTGGACCAACCTGATCGAAGGCGGAGAGGAGCTGACAGGGGACGTCGTCTGCGACACCGTCATCCAGAGCAACCAGTCCGTCGCGGAGAGGCTCAACATCGATCTCACGTATTATGCCGAGAACGCCGGCGACTGGAGTACGATCAACACCCTCGTCAGCAATCTGATCATGGCGAACGACGACACCTACGACGTGTTCCTCGGCGAACAGTACGGCCTCACGCAGACGGCGGTCAAGGGCTACTACCGCAACGTGTATGAACTTCCGTACTTTGATTTCGATCAGCCGTGGTGGAACGTCACGTTCATGGAAAACCTGCAGCTGACGGACGACTGCCGCCTCTTCCTCACCGGGGACTTCAACCTCACGACCTTGTGCCAGCTCTTCGTACAGTACTATAACAAGGCGATCTACGCCAATCTGTTCGGCGATCCGGACGAGCTATACAATACCGTCCTCGAAGGAAAATGGACGATCGACCGGATGAGCGATCTGATCTCCGCCTCCTACATCGATCTCAACGGCAACGGCAGGCTGGAGCCGGACGATCAGCTTGGGTATGTGGCGTACAAGACCTTCTCGTCGGTGGACCCGTTCATGTACTGTGCCGACATCCCCTATACCTCACGCGACGCGGACGGGAAGATCGTCATCGATATGAACCAGGAGCGCGCCGTCACCCTGACAGAAAAAGTCGTGAACCTTTTCAATCAGGAAGGCGTCTATACCGAAGGGACGGAAACGTTCCAGACCGGAGGCGCTCTGTTCTGCAACGGCCTTCTGAAATCCGCGGAGAATTTCCGCGACATGACGGATGACTTCGGATTCCTCCCCTCTCCGAAGCTGGACGAGGAGCAGGAGTATTACCGGAATCTGGTGGGAGACTGCAACCTCTTTACCGTGATCCCCGTAACCACCCCGCGCGCGGAGATGGCAGGCGCGGTCCTCGAAGCCCTGAACGCGCAGACCTACCGGACTGTCACGCCCGCATGGTATGAGGTCACTCTGAAATGCAAATACTCCCGCGATCTTCTGTCTTCCGACATCATCGACCTGATCCACGACTCGATCTACACGAGTTTCCTCTTTGCCTATTCTCCGATGATCAGTCAGATGGGACAGGTCATGCGCGACCTTGTGACGAACAATAACACGAATTACATGTCGAACGTCGCCTCGAAGCTCAAGGTCGCCAACAAATCGCTCGAGAGAATGTACACGGAGCTTGAGAAAAACATGAATCCGTGAGCGGCGGCCTCACGCGATTCCGAAATACAACACAACGGAGGACAGGATGGCAACCATCATCACGGAAACACAACATAAAAGCGGGATCGCGCTCGGCGGGATCGGAACGGGATCGGTCGAGCTCTTCCCGGACGGCGAATTTCACGCCTGGCAGATCGCCAATCCGCCCCGGTGGGCATCCCGCTGCTGGGAAGGACCGGCCGACGACGGAGAGGGCTCCACGGGCGCGCTCTCGTTCTGGGTACGCACCGAGCGGGCGGGAGAGGCGCCCGTCATGCGCAAGCTCGGCATGAAGACGGCGTGGGAGGACTTCACCTACCGCATGTTCCCGTGGAACAAACCGGTTGAACGCATCGTCTTTGACGGGCGGTTTCCCGTCTGTGATCTCGCCTACGCGGACGCCGCGCTTCCCGTCGACGTGCGGCTGAGAGCCGTCGCGCCTTTCGTCCCGCATCGTACGGAGGACAGCGCGACACCGGGGTTCTATCTCGATTTCACTCTCTTCAATCCCCATAAAACGCCGGTGACGGTCAGCCTGCTGTCATCCCTTGAGCCGAGTTTCTGCAACCGCGACGGCTGCGAAAACGAGGTCTCGGCGAATGGGGACCGCACGGAGATCCTTCTCTCTGCCCGCCCGTCCCATCCGTGGGAAGAGCGGAGCAGGGAAGCGGACCGCGGTTCGCTGTGCCTGTCCGTCGACGGCGGGGATATTTCCTATATCGCAGGCGAGAACTTCCGTTTCCTGCGCGAATACATCGCGGACTCCGATCTCGGCGTATCGCAGGAATCGTTCCTTTTCGGCTTCCGCGAGACGGGCGAGCTGCCGGACACGACGGTCGGTCGTCGTCCCGAACCGATCCCGGATCGCCTCGACGAGCTCACGGACGAGGCGATCGAGCGCAGGACCGATGTTCTCTCCGCCTATCCCTTCGCACAGTCGCTCCTTGGGCGCGTGCGTGCGATCCGTCCGGATTTCCCGAATTCGCGCAAAGAGCGGGAGACCTTCCTCGAGGCGTGCCGGTCCTCTCTCGCGCGGATGGGGGACCGCTTCGGTTCCTGCGCCCTGTGCAGCAAGATGACGCTCGGGGCGGGAGAGCGCAGAAAGGTCCGCTTCATCCTGTCATGGTACTTCCCGAATCACTACGGCGCGTATCACAACCGCCTCGGCCACTGGTACGAGAACCGCTTCTCCGACGCCCGCGCGGCAAACCGCTTCCTCGCCGAAGGACGGGACCGCATCGAAGACGGAGCCGTGCGCTTCGCCGATCTTCTCACCCGCACGAGCCTGCCCGAAGTCTATGCGGAATCGTGGAGCGCGCACCTCTCGACCATCGTGAAGGATTCGTGGCTGCTCCGCGACGGCAAGTTCGGGCTCTGGGAGGGGCTCGGATTCTGCGGCTTCCACACGACGGACATCACCTATCACGCCTCGTTCGGGCTGCTTGCGCTGTTCCCGGATTTGCAGCTGCGCCAGATGGAGATGGGCGCCAAGTTCCAGCGGGAGGACGGGCGCGTGCACCACTTTTTCACGCCCGACCTCGATCACGTGGACAACGGCTTCGACCGCGTCGATATGAACCATCAGTTCGTCCTCATGGTCTGCCGGGATTACCTTCATACGGGAGACCGCGGCTATCTCGAACGCCTCTGGATCCCCGTGCAGCGCGCGATGGCCTCCATGCTTGCGCTCGACGCGGACGGGGACGGCCTGCCCGACCGGGAGACGAAGCGCAACACCTACGACGCGTGGAACTTATCGGGAACGCCGGTCTATATCTCCGTCCTCTGGCTCTCCGCCCTGAAGGCCGCCGCCCGCATCGCCGCGGTCATGGGCGACGAGGAGAGACGGCAGGCGTGGGAGGAACTCCGCGCCCGGGGCCTTGACTCGCTCGAGCGCCGGCTATGGAACGGGCGGTACTACCTGCTCTGGCTGCGGGACGATGAGAACGGAACGGAATACGACGCCTCCCTCATGACTGCACAGCTGGACGGCGAGTGGTTCCTCCGGGTCTCCGGGATCGGCGGCAACCTGCCCGATGAGCGGGTGCGCGCGGTCCTCGGGGAAATCATGGCGAAGAACTGGACCCAGGACGGCGGGCTGGTCAACGCCACGCCCATTGCGCCCGTCAGCCTCCTGACCTACCGCAACTGCCAGGCGGAGGCGAACTGGACCGGGATCGGGTATGCGGTCGCCGCCCTCGCCGTGAGCGTCGGGGACCGAGATAACGCCGACCGGCTCGTCACGACGATCCACGAAAATCAGCGGCGGTTCGGCGCGCTGTGGGATCACTGGGAATGCGGTTTCCGCTACACCCGCCCGCTCTCGTCCTGGACTACCATGCCGGCGGCCTCCGGTCTCTCCGTGGACGCGGAAAAGAAGATCCTCCGCCTCGATCCCGCCGAGCTCCCCCTGACGATTCCGGTCATCACCTGCTTCTGCATGGCGACGGCGGTGTTCGACGAAGGATCCTGCATCCTCACCGTGCACGAGGGCTCGCTCGACGGCTGGACGGTCGTATGTCCCGCGGGGATGAAGCTCACGATCCGGAACGCAGACTGATCCTCCAATACAATGTCCCCCGATCCGTCATGGCGGACCGGGGGCGTTTTTCTGCATCGTTTTGAGGTTGTGTGTAGCCGTCGGATTCGGACGGGATTTACGGCACGATCCGGAAGTCCCATGCGAACGCGCCCATCGGAAGTTCGTATTCCTCCTCCGGCTGCGGACCGCAGGAATTCGATCCGAGACCGCGGTGCCGGTGATCGATGTACAGGAAGCGTTCTTTTGTCTTTTCGAGCTCGTCGGCGTGGCGCGCGTTCGTCAGATTCTCCAGCGTGAAATCGTGGAAGGAGAAGGATAAGATCCCCTCGAACGTCAGGGCAAGATCACCGCCCGAGACCGTGACGCGGCGGCAGTCCTCGTGATTTCCCGTCTCCTGCGGCACATCGTAGAGGAAATTCATCCGCTCGACGTCATCCTCCCAGAGACCGACCGGGGCATTCGCCTGTCTGTCCGGATAGCTGTCGCCGGGTCCGCGTCCGAGCCATGCACAGTGCTCATAATCCTCCGACAGCGCAAAGACGACGCCGACTCTCGGCAGTACGTCCGGCTGTCCTCCGCCGTAGGGATCGAGCTTCACCCGGACGCCGATCTCCCCGCCCGCCGTGATCCGGTAGGTCAGGACGGCATCAAAGCCCCATCCGTGCGCAAACGGGAGGAACTTCCCGACCGCCGTCACCTTCACCGCATCCGCCGTGTCTTCCGCGTCCACCTTGTAGCAGCCGAAAACCATCGTGTCGAGCAGACGATCCTTCCACTCTCCCGCGAGACGAGGGGAAAATCCGGTGATCCCGTCGTTGTCCGTCGGCGCGCGCCAGCAGTTGAGACGCATCGGTTTGTCAAGCAGGATTTTTCCGCCTTTTTCGATCCGCGCGAGCAGCCCGTCCCGGATCTCGATCGTGAAGTCCTCTCCCTTGATTTCCGCGCCGCAGTCCCATGTCCTGACCGTGTGGGCAAAGGGAACGGGAGCGGGACGGTCTGCCGGGTGATCGGCCAGGATCTTCTGCTTGTGCGCGACCTTATGCCCTTCGGGATCGTAGAATTCGCAGTCCGTGGTGACGAGCCCCGTCAGGCCGCATAGATCCTCCTCGCCGATCGGCAGGGGGAAGAAACGCCATGCATGCGGTCCGATCCCGTCGAGCACAGCCTTGCCCGCCTTCATCGTTCTGCCGTCCGCCTTGACGGACCAGCGGAGGACGAATCCGTCGAGCGGTGTGAAATCGAAGGTGTTTTTGATCTCTGCACCGTCCTCCGTCCAGCGGACATGCACCGGCGCGGACACCTCCCGCAGCTCGTCCCAGGTCGGTTTCGGCGTCCCGTCGCTCGTGTGATAGCCGTCGAGGGAGAAGTTCGACCAGTGGTAGACATCCGGGAAGTCCCCGCCGTAGAGATAACGCGGACGCCCGTCCTTGCCTTTCTCACAGAAGCCGTGGCTCTTGAATTCCCACACATACCCGCCGCAGCACTGTTCGTTTTCATATACCCAGTTCCAGATGTCTTCAAGTCCGCCGGGGCTGTTTCCCATCGCGTGCCCGTATTCGAGCATCATGAGGGGATGCGGCGCGTCTTTCGGAACGTCGAACAGGGTCTGCATCGGCATATATCCCGTCTGGGAGAAGGATTCCATCTCCGGCGGGAGCTCCGAATCCGTGCGGACGGGCTTCTTGACGTCCTGTTCGGAGAGCCAGACGGCACAGCGGATATGGTTCTCTCCCGCGCCGCATTCGTTGCCGGTCGACCAGATGTTGATGCAGGTCTCGTTCTTGTTCATGGCGTACATCCGCGAGATCCGGTCGAAGAAGGCGTCGAACCAGGCGGGATCCTTGTTCAGCGCCCCCTGATCGCCGGACGCCTCCGCCCCGTGGGATTCGCAGTCCGCCTCGTCCATCACGTAGATGCCGAGCTCCGACGCCAGCTCATAAAAGAGAGGCTGATTGGTATAGTGAGAGCACCGGATGGCGTTCAGCCCGCAGGCTTTGATGTCATATAGCTCCCTCTCGATCTGCTCCGCCGTGATCGCGCGGCCGGTCTTCGCGTTGTTCTCGTGCCGGTTGACGCCTTTGAGGGTGATCGGCGCGCCGTTCATCGTGAGGAAATGCCCCCGGATCTCGGACTGTGCGATCCCCGCCCGCTTGGTGTGGACCTCGGTCACGATGCCGTTCTCGATGATCTCAATGACGAGCGTGTAGAGATAAGGCCGCTCCGCATTCCAGGTGACGGCGTTTTCCAGCGGGAGGAAGACCTCGCCGGTTTCAGAGAGCTCCCGCTCCGCGGAGGAGATTTCTTTCCCGTCCGTATCAGACAGCGTGAAGCGCAGGGAAGCGGGGGATCCGTCCGTGTCACAGGTGTATTTCACGGCAAATCCGTCCGTCCCCGGCAGAATCGTGTAGTCCCAGAGCGCGTTCTTGCCCGTCCGGATCAGCATCACGTCCCGGAAGATCCCGCTCGCCATCAGCATGTCCTGGTTTTCGAGATAGGACGCGTCGCTGTACGTGTACACCTTCACCGCGAGGAGGTTCTCCCCGTCCCGGATCCAGTCGGTCACGTCGAACTCCGCAGCGATCCTGCTCCCTTTTGAGAAACCGACGTATGTGCCGTTGAGCCAGACGAAATACGCGTTGTCCACGCCGCCGAAGCGGAGGATCGTCCGCCCGTCGGTTTTTCTGCCCACAAACGTCCGGCGGTACAGTCCGACCGGATTCGGTCCGTGCACATAGGGCGGATCGTAGGGGAAACAGTAGCGGACGTTCGGGTAGAAGCAGGTCCCGTATCCGCAGAACTGCCACATGGACGGCACGGGGATCTCGTCCCAGGACGCGTCGTCAAAGTCCGGCGCAAAGAACTCCTCCTCCGTGTCTTCTTCGAGCCAGCGGAATCTCCAGAGGCCGTTCAGAAGGCAGACGCGGTCGGACTGGGTGAAGTTTTTGTGGGTGACGCCCCTCTTATGCGCGGGGATCAGCAGGGAACGGGCGGGCAGGCGGTTCTCCCCGGTGAGATGAGGATTCGCAAGATAGGATCGGTTCTGCATGGTGTGTTCCTCCGGTTTTCCTGTTTTCTACGCAAATTATAGCATATCAGAGCGGGATAGTCAATCCGAAGGAGAAACCCGCAGAAAAAACGGTCCGAACGCGCTTGACAGCTCCTTTGCTTTCTGATACAATGAAACCGGATCAACAGGCAGAACATCTGCCGGATCCCGCCCGAAAAACCGTCCGAAGGATACAGATAGAAAAAGAATTTGACTTTTTGCAGGAGGCACATCATGGGTACACGTTTTCAATACAGCGGCTTCTCTCTCGAGGTCGAGGAGCCCGTCGTCGTCGGTCAGGGGGAATCCTACGAGAAGCTCGGATGGGGACCATGGCAGTTCCCGTCGCTTTCCATGACGGATCGCGGCCATGTCCTCTGCACCTGGGCTACCGGCGAAGACTCCATCGAGGGATATGAGGACTCCGTGGGAGACGGTGTTTTCATCGGCGCGGTATCGGAGGACGGCGGGAGAACGTGGAGAGGGCGGACACGCGAGGACAGGGCAGTCGGCACCCCCATGCAAAACGGCAGGGAATATATCAAACCGGCCGCGAAAAACGCATATCCCGTCCCGTGGCTTGATCGATACGCACCCGCGTATAGCTCGCCGGACGGCGGGTTGAAACTCTACCGGGCCGATGAGATACCCGAATATCCCCGGTCCTGCCCGGCGAAGGAATACGATCCCGCGACGCGAGAGACGACGGAATTCACGAGCAGGGTCAACTGGCCCCACGCCGCGGTGACGGTCCTCCGCTCCCGCGACCGGGATCTGGTCTATCCGCTCGATTCCCTGATGGGCATCATGGGACAGCTTGTCCCCGCGGAAGACGGGAATCTCCTGTTCGCCACCTACGGACACGGATTTTCCGCGAGGACCGGTGAGCTTGTCATGGGGGACAAATACAAAACCTATGTTTTCCGGAGCGATGACTGCGGCCGGACGTGGGACTGGATCTCGGAGGTCGTGACGACGCCGGAATACTGTCCGGCAGACCGGGACGCGGAAGGGTTCTGCGAGCCGAATCTGGCCCGGATGCCCGACGGCTCGTGGGTCATGCTGCTCCGCACGGGTTCGGGATGCCCGAGCTGGCTTGTCCGTTCGACGGATGGCTGCCATACCTGGTCGAAGCCCGTGCTCTTTGACGGCTGCGGGGTCCTGCCCCAGCTCCGGGTCCTCGGTTGCGGCGTGAGTCTGGCCGGATACGGAAGGCCGGGCGTCTATCTGCGCGCCAGTTCCGATCCTTCCGGGCTCCGTTGGGAAGAACCCGTCGATCTGCAGGTGGAGCATTCGTGCTGCTACACGGCGATCCTCCCCCTCGACGATACGACCGCCCTCTTCGGTTATTCCGATTTCCGTTATCCCGGACCGGACGGGCGCCCGCTCAAAACCATCCTCACAAGACGCGTGACCGTTGAACGATAACGAAGAATATTCCATGAATTCAGGAAGGAGAAGAACCATGAAAAAACGTATCCTCGCGATCCTGACGGCGATGATCCTGCTTGCTACCTCTTGCGCGACCGGGGCGGACAACGGTCAGGATTCCGCCGAGAATCCATCCTCGCCCGCATCCCCGGAACTGACGTCTGAAATCGCGGCGGAGACCGAACCGCCAATCACCGACGATCTCCCCGAACGCGATTTTGACGGCGCGGATGTCACGATCTGGGCGGACACGGCCGAATTCGACGTCTTTTACGACGCGGATCTGGACGGGGAAGTGGTCAACGACGCGATCTTCAACCGGAACACGACGGTTTCGGATCGCTTCAACGTCCATCTCCAGTACAATCTGGACGCCAGCAACTGGCGGAGTCAGCAGGAGCTGATCAGCACCATTTCCGCCGGTACGCATGCATACGATCTGGTCTCCGGCGTCTGCTGCTATCTCAGCACCACCGCGCTCGCCGGATGCCTCCGGAACCTGAACAACAGGGAATACCTTGATTTTGAAAGACCGTGGTACATGCAGTTCGTCAACGACAACATCGTTCTCGGGGATAAGCTCGTCTTCACGGCAGGCTTCTTCGACATGCCCTCCATGGCAAGGACGCTCGTGACCTTCTATTCCACGGAACTGGCCGAGCAGTACGGCGTCGGCAATTTATACGACACGGTCAGAGAAGGGAAATGGACCTACGACTACATGATGGGCGTCTCGGAATCCGTGCTGACAGACCTCGACGGCAACGGCAAGTACGACGAAAATGACCGTTACGGGATCGCGTCCCAGTGGGACTGCATCGGATTCCTCTATCCTTCCTCCGGGTATTCGTATGTGACCTTCAACGATGACGGAACCGTTGTCGCGACGACGCCGACGGAGGCGGTCTACGAGGCGAACGAGCTCCTGTACAACCTGCTGTACAACTGCGATTACTATTACAGCGGCTACGACAAGGGCGGCCCGCACAACTACGACAACATGCGGATCGTGTTCACGAGCAACCGGGCGCTGTTCTTCATCAACAGCCTGTTCTACGCCCAGCACGACGAGATGCGCGAGATGGGGACCTACGGCATCCTGACGCCTCCGAAGTACCGCGAGGATCAGGAGCGTTACGGCTCGGTGTCCTCCGTGTTCGTGACGGGGATCCCGATGGACGCGCCCGATGCGGAGCGCAGCGCCATCCTCCTTGAAGCGCTCGAATACGAATCCTGGAAACAGGTGCGCCCGGCGTATTATGACATCGCGCTCTCCCAGAAATATGTCAACGATCCCGAATCGGCAGCCATGCTGGACATCGTCTTCGAGAACGTTCACTGCGATTTCAGCTATGTGTATTCCGGCGCGCTGAACGGCTCGACCTTTGCGCTCTCGGTCGGTCTGTGCGAAAACTATGCCTCCTGGTATCAGACGCAGGTCAAGGCGATGAACAAGTCGCTGAACAAGATGATGGAAAAAGCCGCCAAAATGAAAGGATGAGGGACGATCCTTCCTCATGCAAGGGAAATCGCTGAAAACAAGGGCATAACGGCGGATCGAAATCACAGCCCGTCACGGAGGACACGCCGATGAGACTCCCGGTATCGAAAACGGAGCTCGAAGAACGGATCGAGCGGAATTATCAAAGACTGAAAAACGATCCCTATTACGGGATCGGCGAAGTCTTTTCCCCTCCCGACTACGGATGGATGGGGGACAAGGAAGGCCGGGCGCTGCTCGCGTTCGTCTCCCATTGGCGCATGTCGGGGCGGTCGATTCCCTGCATGGAGCAGATGCTCGAAAAAATGCCCTCCATGCTGAATGAAAGGCATTACCTGGGCGATTGCTCCGGCGAGCGCATCCGCGAGGAACAGCTTTCCGGGCATTCGTGGCTGTTGCGCGGGCTCTGCGAGCACTACGAAGCGTTCGGCGACGCGTTTTCTCTCGGCCTGATCCGGGATATCACCGAAAACCTCTATCTCCCTCTGCGCGGCGCGTTTCGGGATTATCCCCTGCGGACCGGAGAAGGGGGCGGCGTCAGCGGAAGCGAGGTCGAAACATCCGGCCGCTGGCTCCTCTCAAGCGACACCTGCGCGGCGTTCATGGCGGTCGACGGTCTCTCCCATGCCTATATGGTCCTCCGGGATGACGCGGTACGCGGCCTTCTGGACGAGATGATCGCCTTCTATGCGCCGCTCGACAAACGCGCCGTCCGGGCCCAGACACACTGTACGCTCACCGCCGGACGCGGCATGGTCCGCATGTTCCGGGAGACGGGTGATCCGTTCTACCTGAAGAACGCGATGGGCATCTGGACAAGCTATGTCTATGGCGGGGGCATGACGCTGACGTATCAGAATCTCAACTGGTGGGGGCGTCCCGAT
>JAFZPN010000144.1 GCA_017550315.1 Clostridia bacterium | reverse complement strand
GCGGTCTCGCCGATGACGACGCCGGAGCCGTGGTCGATGAAGAGGCCCTTCCCGATGGTCGCGCCTGGGTGGATCTCGATGCCCGTGAGGAATTTCGCAAGCTGCGAGATGGCGCGCGCGGGGATCTGCCAGCCCCTCTGCTGCATGCGGTGGGCGACGCGGTGCATGAGGAGAGCGTGGAGGCCGGAATAGAGGAGGAGGACCTCGGCCCGCCCGGTCGCCGCGGGGTCGCGCTCGAGGATGGAGTCGACCTCGTCGTGGATGGCGAGGAACTCGCGGTAAACCGCCTTCGCCTGCTTCGAGCGGAGCGGGATGGTGATGGGAGTGGGCGTCATGGCATATCCCTTTCGGCATGAGAGGGGAGGGAGGAAATTAAGAATGATGAATGATGAATGATGAATGTTTTTGTGCGGTGCGGGTCATTCATTCTGCATTCTGCATTCTGAATTCTTCATTCCGAATTCTTCATTCCCCTGTCGGTTTCTTATCATAAAATTATATACTAAATCCGCGGGAATGTAAAGAGGAAATTTCCATAAATTTCGGGCGGCGGGAGGGCGGATCCCCGGCGTGTTCGCGGGGCGGCGGCATCCGGGGTGCGCGAGGACGGTCAAAAACGCGCGATCCCCTTGACATTTCGGGGGAAATCTGCTAAACTATGGGGGACATAATCTGAAATCCGCAAAGGAGCGCGCATCATGCACGAACAGAGAAATTATAAAAAGAAATTCATCATCGTCTCCGGGCCCGTGTGCAGCGGCAAGACGACGCTCGCCCTGAACATCGCCCACAATCAGGGCTCCTGCTACTACTTCGACAAGGACGATCTTGTCCAGACCTCGAACGCGACCTTCGACGCCGTGAACCAGCTCGTGCCGGAATCCGTCGAGATCCCGTACGCCCGCGACACGCTCGAAAAGCGCGACCGCCACTCGCCGTTCTTCAAGGCGTTCATCCGCAATCCGGAGTACGTCTCGACGCGCGACATCCTCATCAAGGGGCTGCAGTTCAACGATTTCGTGATCGTGAACGCGCCGTACACGTCCGAGCTCAAGAAGGAAGCGGCGGGGGACTGCCCGGCGTTCGATGAGTTCCGGCGGTTCTTCGACAAGGAGGACTGCGAATTCATCGTGGTCTTCGTGCACATCTCGAAGCCCGAGCTGAAGCGGCGGCTCCTGAACCGTCTTGCGAAGGATCCGCAGGCGGCGGCGCGCGACAAGAACGTGTACACGGATCTGGACGCGTACGTCGAGGCGGAAAACGTGGATGCGCCCGATCTCTCGAAGGGGAAGAACGTGGACCGTCTGTTCGTCTTCGACGCGGACACGGACGAACTCCGCGACGCCTCCTACGAGCGGCTCATGAAGGAGCTCGGGATCGCGGAATACGAGCCGTATAACCGCAATATTGAAGTGAACCGGGTATAAGCGGGCGGTGCCCGCAGACAGGAGACGAACTCGGCGGGGAAGCCCCCGCGGGCAAAAAAGCAAGTTCGTTTACCAATATTGGAAAGTGCGTATCTGAAAATGGTGCGCACTTTTTTCTTGCGCGCTGACGCTTGCGGATTTGGAATCGTGCAGATCGTTTGTTTTTTTGTCCTTCCGGACGGGACCCGGGAGGATCCTCGGGCCGGACCCTCCCGGGGGGCTCCCGGCCCCAGAGGCGCTTTCCCCGCCTCTGGACTCCACCCCTCCGACGTGCGTACCGCGAGTTTTCGGCATCTTTGCTCAATGAGGTTCGGCGTGTTTTGGATGGAACGAGTTCCATCCAAAACCGCACGGAGGATTACAGGGGCCATCTCCAAGATGAGTGGCACGGATAATTTCATGGCTCGCGCACGCCAGTTTATGCAGCGGCCCGTGTTAGACTTTACAGCTTCGCCGTGGCAAAGGGTGCAGCGGTGAGTGCTTGACTTGAACCGGCACCCCCACTATCAAACCAAATGGAGGCCGTGTGTTCTCGTTTTCTATATTGATTCGGCCATGTAATCCTGAAATGAGACAGTTTAGCCAAACTTGAACAACGCTTCCCAATTTAGAAGGGAGGTTGTACCTGAGGGGGTAGAAACAGAGTCCAGCCGGTTTCAGCAACGCTGAAACCGAAGGGAGAGCGCTCCTCCCTCTCCTTTGGCCGGGGTGATTCACAAGAGGGCCGCCCGGTTTCAACTCGTTGAAACCGAGTCCTCATTGTGCGCCAGCCGCGTAGGCGAAAAAAACAAATGGCTTCGTTTATCCCAAATCCGCAAGCGTTAGCGCGCAAGCGAGAGAATATAGAAAATGCGCACCCTCGCAGATGCGCATTTTGCTGTATGGGAGAACAAACTTGCTTTTTTGCCAACGGAGGCACTGCCAGGTTAATCTTCCAAGCTCTTCAGGAACTTCTCGAGCGCTTTGTTCGCGACCTTCGCCGACGAGGCAAACTTCGACGTCACCACCGAAGAATCCTGCATTCCCGTGATCATCGAGAACACCGAACCCCAGTCAAACGCGATGCCGAGGTCGAAGTTGCGCGTCTTCATGATGAGCGCGATCATCGGCTCGCTCTCCACGTCGCGCGTGGATTTGCCGATCAGCGTCTGGTCGTAGTATGCCGGCGTCAGCGTGTACACCGACAGGTGCGCCATCGCCTCCGTGATGTCGCCGACCTTTTCGATGTCCGTGATCGTCGTCGGCAGCGCGTACGCCGTCAGGTTGTAGATCGAGTAGGAGGAGTAGTACTGGCTCTGGTTCTCGTCTTCCTTCGGCGCCGGGATGATGCCGAAGTCCGTGTCCGCCTCGCGGAAGAGCGTGATGTTCCGCATGCCCGCGTAGTAGAACAGCGCGCGGCCGATCGCGAACTGATTCTCGCGCGTGTTGTCCTGGAACGAGCCGCCGCCCGTGACCGTCGACTTCGAGCCCATGTTCGAGAACGGCGCGTACTGCGTGTCGATGATGCGCATCAGCGCGGAGATCTGACGCTCGCCGTCGTAGGTGTAGTACGGCAGGTCGTTTTCGTCCTTTTCGCAGATCTTGTAGCCGAAGCACGTCCACATCGCGATGTTGTTGTACGTCTCCGTCACGTAGCCGTAGGTGTCCGCCATCGTCCACTTGCCGTCGCCGTCCGTGTCGTTCGTCGCGACCTCGGCCATCTCGTTGTGCTTGTCGAGCGTCCACTTGCCGCTGTCCACGAGATCGTAGGGATTATCAAGGCCGTAATCCGTGATGAGCTGCTTGTTGAACAGGTAGCACCACGTGCCGTAGTTGTCCATGACCGAGATGTCGCCCGTCATCATGTACGCGCCGCCGCCCACGGAGAGCTCCTTGTACAGCGCCTGATCCCACCAGTCGTTTTCCGGGTGGATCGTGGAGACGGAATTATAGTCGAGGATCATGTGCTGCGAGATCAGCGGGGCGAGGGAGTTCAGACCGTCCGTGAAGATGTCATAGTCGTCCGTGCCCGACGTGATCGACGTCCGCACGTTCGAGGTCACCCCGTCGAACGGCGCCTCGACGATCTTGATGTTCATCGTGTCCTCGAGGACCGAGTTGCGGTTGAAGACCGAGTCGTTGATGACCTCACCGGTGATCTCGGACGAGTAGACGTCGAAGGTCATCCAGTCGCCGGACGCGCGGTCCGCGATGCGGTAGGAGTATCCGCCGTAGTCCCGGTCCGCGTACTGGAGCTTCGCCGTGTCGAGCCCGATCTCCGGCTCTTCCTCCGTCGGATTCTGGGCGGTGACCTCCGCCGACTGGCCGTCCGCCGCGTTTTGTTCTTTTTCATTGTTCGTGCCGCTTTCCGAGCATGCCGCAAACGTCGGCAGCAGCAGGATGACGGCCATCAGAAAGGTCAGGATGCGTTTTTTCATGGGACTTTCCTTTCTTCGTCCTCCCCGGGGATCCCGGGAGGAGAACAGGGGGATTTGTTGTTATCATTTTAAGCAAAAAAGGCCGTTTTGTCAAGAGCGGAGGGGCAAAATCCCGCAAAATTTCCGCGCGCCGAATCCGCGCCTTTCCGCGTCAAATCCGACGTTTTGATCCGCCCGGCGCAGGAATGTCAAAACATCTATAAAATTTCGGGCGGATTTGAATTTTTCCTGTGCAAATGGGAGAATATTACCACGCGCGGTTTTTTCGTCCTTGACACCGGGGGCAACGGGTGTTATAATAGATCATCCGCGAAAACCCGGGTGTCTTTTGCCGTGCGCCCATTTTTCCGGAATCTTCTGCGTACAACGGGAGCTTCCCCGTGTGTATAAAACATTTATTACTGAAGAAAAGGAGGACAAAAATGCCTACGTTCAACCAGCTCGTGAAGCAGGGCAGAACGGACAAGACTTACAAGTCCAAAGCCCCGGTTCTGCAGCAGGGATTCAACACGCTGAAGAATCGCCCCACCGATCAGAGCAGCCCCCAGAAGCGCGGCGTCTGCACGAAGGTCACCACCATGGGACCGAAGAAGCCGAACTCCGCTCTGAGAAAGATCGCCAGAGTGAGACTGACCAACGGTATGGAAGCTACGACTTACATCCCGGGTATCGGCCACAACCTGCAGGAGCACTCCGTGGTCCTGATCCGCGGCGGTCGTGTCCGCGACCTCCCCGGCGTCCGTTACCACATCATCCGCGGCACGCTTGACGCGCAGGGCGTCGCGAACCGCATGCAGGCCCGTTCCAAGTACGGCGCAAAGCGGCCGAAGAAGAAATAAGCCGCACCCACTCGAATCCATCGTTTGTGCAGTCCTCCCGCGGTAATAAATGTTTTACATGTTTTACAAGGATTGACTGACACGGGCGAAAGACATTCTTTCGAGTACCTTTGATCTCATATTTTTAATGAAGGAGGGAAGCACAGTGTCAAGAAGAGGTCAGATCGCAAAAAGAGACGTTCTGCCGGATCCGCTTTACAATTCCAAGCTCGTTACCAAGCTCGTGAACAATGTCATGCTGGACGGCAAGAAGGGCGTCGCGCAGAAGATCGTTTATGACGCATTTGCAGAAGTCGAAGCCAAGACCAATGAAAATCCGCTCGAAGTCTTCCAGGAAGCTCTGGAAAACGTGATGCCGGTTCTCGAAGTCAAGGCACGCCGCGTCGGCGGTTCCAACTACCAGGTCCCGATGGAAGTCAGACCGGAACGCCGCCAGACGCTCGGCCTCCGCTGGCTCGTGGCGTATGCCCGGACCCGCGGCGAACGCACCATGTCCGCCCGGCTCGCAGCCGAGATCATGGACGCCAAGAATTCCGCCGGCGGCGCGTTCAAGAGAAAAGAAGAAATGCACAGAATGGCGGACGCGAACAAGGCGTTTGCACATTTCAGATACTGATCGGGAAATCAGCCCCGAGTAAAAAGGAGTTTTTGAGAATCCATGCCAAGGGAATATCCGCTTGAGCGTACACGGAATATTGGGATCATGGCGCACATAGACGCCGGAAAGACCACGACCACCGAACGCATCCTGTTCTACACCGGAAAGACCCACAAGATCGGCGAGACCCACGAGGGGACCGCGGTCATGGACTTCATGGAGCAGGAACAGGAGAGAGGGATCACGATCACCTCTGCGGCGACCACCTGCTTCTGGAAGAATACGCGCATCAACATCATCGACACCCCCGGGCACGTGGACTTCACCGCAGAAGTGGAACGCTCTCTCCGCGTTCTCGACGGCTCCGTCACGGTATTCTGCGCCAAAGGCGGCGTGGAACCGCAGTCCGAGACCGTCTG
>JAFZPN010000143.1 GCA_017550315.1 Clostridia bacterium | reverse complement strand
GTGGCGCGGGAAAGCCCGTGGAACGATCTCTTCCCGCAGATGAAGGAAGCGTATTTCTGCTGCACCATGCGGCTCGCGGAAGGGCTGCGGTATGTCAAGTCAAACGCGGAGCTGCTCTACGCGGAAACCTCCGGCACGCTGACCCTCGGCGAGAACGGCGTTTATATCGACAGCGATCTGGTGTATGCCGAACCGGACGACGAACTCCTGCCCTATACGGACAAGGATAAATCCTTGAATATGGACGGACACCGGCTCAGCCCTCTGATCAAGGCGTACCGCGTTCCGTGGGAGATTCTGGAGCGCACAAAACAGAAGGTCCTCTTCTGAAAGATCCAATAGACAAGCCCGGCTCACCAGCGTGAACCGGGCTGTCTTTGTGATTTACAGATCCGTTTTTCGGCATTCCGCGCCGCTCAGCCATTGCCCTTGAGCGCTTCCACCGCTTTTTCGATGTTCTTCTTATAGATCTTTTCCGTCCGCTTCTGCGCCGACGCATAGTTTCCGGTCGTCACGCCCATGACGTACGCCTCCATCGGGTTTTTGACGTTGAAGGCGTAACAGAGGTCAAAGGCGCGCACCTTGATGAATTCGCGCAGAAGCTCCGCGCTCTGTTCGTCCCGCAGACCCTTCCCGATGACGGAGCGGTTGATATAGACGTCGAGAATATTGTCATAGGTATACGCAGCCAGCGCTTCGATGAGCGTTCCGAGCCGCTCGTCATCCTGACAGTCCGACGGCACCAGGATCGCGTACGGATTCTGCACGTAGACCATCACGTCCGTGTTTTCTTCGAGCGGAGGAAAACAGATGATGCCGTAGTCGTCTTCCTTGTCGCGCAGATGGCGGAAATCGCCGAGGAGCCTGCTGTAAAAGAGGCATCTGCCGGCTTTGAACAGATTGCGGTTATCGTCGTTCCCGCCGACGGAGGAGAAGTTCTTGTCGTTGATGATTTTGTTCATCATGTCCCCGACAGCCATGACTTTTTCCTGCGTGATGTCCATGACGAAGGTTTCCTGCTCCTCATCATAGCGGATGATGCGCAGTCCGGACGAATACAGGCTCGGAAGGTAGCTGAAGTCGCGCCCCGCCCATCCGTAGAGGTCCTTTCGGATGTTCATGACGCCGTCCCCGTCCAGATCCTTCGCGACGGTCGACACCATCTGATATAAGGCGTCCAGCGTCCATCTGCCCTCTTTGAACAGGTCGTACGGGGATTCCTCCACCCCGTTGTCGTCCAGCAGGAACCCGTTATAGTACATGATCGCCATGCTCTCGTAATGGTCCCAGCTGATGTCGCAGTACCCGTAATACATCTTGCCGAAGAAGGTCAGCGTCTTTTTTGCTCCCTGATCCCAGTACGGCCTTGTCATGTCGATGCAGGGCATATCCGACATGGCCTTCACGTATTTCCCCGTGATCATTTCCATGCAGCTCGCGGCGATGACATAGCCGAAGCCGACGTCGCCGCTCCCTGCCATGACGCAGTTTTTGATCCCGTTCACCGAGCCCTCGTGATGCTCGCTGACAACGACGTTGAATTTGTCCTGCACGGCGATTGAGCGGTTGTACAGACTGTCATTGAACTCGTCGCCGGTGAGTTCCTCGGCGGTGAATCCGATAAACCAGTCCGGATGGAGTTCATCGTTCGCGATGTTGAGGGTCCAGCCGCCGTAATCCTTCGCTTCCAGCCGACCGAAATAATCGGTGGTGTTTTCATCACCCTCTTCCGCTTCATCCGCCGAACCGACGGGATCGTTCGGCGCGGCAGGGGCATTCTCTGCGACGCTTCCGGCATCATCCCCGGCACAGGAGGCAAAGGTACAGAATAAAAGCAGGGCGGCCAGAAAGAGGGAACAGAACTTCTTTGTATTCATTGGTCATCTCCTATGATATTCCGTGATCCGACCGCACTTCTTGCACATCCGCGCGGAACTGTGTCCATTATAACACATAGTCAGAGCTTTTTCAAGTGTATCCGGTGCATCTGCCTGCTCTTATTCCCTCTGCATCCGTCTGCCGGACACCGGCACAGCCTGATGCGAGGAAAAGACAGGGTATTGCCAAACCGGGGGATCTGTGGTATAATCAAAACCGTATATCCTTTGATGAGACAGGAATGGCTTCTGTAATCCGTTGCCGGAGCCGACGAACAGGGGTCCGGCACAAGACCGGAAGACAACACAAGCAAACAAGGAGAATTCTCATGGAATACGATCCGAAACAAGGCGTCCGGGATCACGAGAAAACAGTCCTGCCGGATCTGAAAGCAAAACTCAGCGCCTATGTCGACGCCTTCAACGCGGCGGACGAAGAGCTGTATACGGAGCTGATTCCCAATAGCGATGCCTTCGCGTATCTTGCCGATCAGATCCCGCTTTTGGAATGCCCGGACAAAACGATCGAGCGGACCTACTATTTCCGCTGGTGGACACTGCGCAAGCATTGGAAGGACACGCCGGACGGCCATATCCTCACGGAATTTCTGCCGCCGGTCGGATGGGCGGGGCCGTATAATTCCATCAACTGTCCGGTCGGGCATCACATCCGGGAATCGCGCTGGCTGCGGGATCCGGAGGGATGGGTCCGGGAGAACATCCGGTTCTGGATGGACAAAAAGGGCAGAACCCTCGCCTACAGCGCATGGTACGCCTCCGTGATCGAGGACATGCTGAACCTGCATCCCGATCCGGCGTTTGAGGCCTACTGCCTCGACAGACTGATCGCGCTGTACGGAGAACGCGAGGAAATCAGTCTGCATTCCTGCGGCCTGTTCTGGTCCGAGGACGGATGGGACGGCGGCGAGCTGTCCATCAGCGGCTCGGGTTTGCGGCCGACGATGAATGCCTACATGTGCGGGGACGCCATGGCCATTTCCCGCATGGCGGCGCGGCAGGGTCACTTTGCCGAATCCGCGGAATTCGCCCGCAAAGCGGAATGGATCCGCGAGAAGATGGACGCGCTGCTCTGGGACGACGACTTTTACAAAGTTCTCCCCTGCGCGCGGAACGACGAGATCCCCGATAAAAGACCGCCCGTGCCGCCGGAGAACGACGTGCGGGAAGAGCTCGGCTTCATCCCGTGGTATTTCGGCATCCCGGGACCGGACAAATCTGCCGCGTTCCGTCAGCTCACGGACGAAAACGGCTTCGCCGCGCCGTACGGCATCACCACGGCGGAGCGGCGGCATTCTCGCTTCATGTTCAAGCATCCGCACGAATGCCTGTGGAACGGTCCCGTCTGGCCGTTTGCCACCTCGCAGACCCTGACCGCGCTCGCCCGTCATCTGCGAGAGCACGGCGAAGCGGGGATCACCAAAAAGGATTATGTCCGTCTGCTCACCCAATACGCCGCGTCGCACCGGCTCGTCGGGGAGGACGGCAGTGAACGGATGTGGATCGACGAGGACATGGATCCCTTTACGGGGGAGTGGATCGCCCGGCGGGAGCTCAAAGCCGACAACTGGAATCCCGGGCGTGGCGGCGTCGAGCGCGGGAAGGACTACAATCACTCCACCTTCTGCGATCTCGTGCTCTCCGGTCTCCTCGGCATCGACGCGCGGGACGGCCGACTGACCGTCGATCAGCTGATCCCCGAAGACTGGGACTGGTTCTGCGTGACGAATCTCCCGCCGCGCGGCGAAACCGTGCTCTTCGACCGAACAGGGGAACGCTACGGCCTCGGCGCGGGGCTGCACGTGCTCGCAAACCGTCCGAACCTTTGAGGGCCGGGACATCCTTACGAAAAAAACAAGAGAGAGGGCGGTTCACCCTCTCTTTTCTGTATTCTCATGATGTTCTTCTGCTGCGGTGCTCGCGATCTCTGCCGGGACGATCAGCGAACCGCCATCTGTGCGTATTCTTTCAGCATGGAGACATAGGCCCGGTAGCGGGTGAGCGGACAGTCCGGCGGTGTCTGGTGATCGACCGAGGGGATGAACCCTCCCGTCTTCATCACGGGCAGGAGCCGCTCGAATTCCCCCCGCATGGCTTCTTCGCTGCGCCGCATGGTCATTTTGTCGAACGCACCGATGAAGAGAAAATCGGGATACGCCTCTCTCAGCGCAGGCAGATCCACGCCCGCCTGCCGCTCAAGGGGCAAGACGCCCTCGATCCCGGCCCGCTGCAGCCACGGGATCATCTTCGTCACATCCCCGTCCGTATCGACGATGACCTTCGTCCCGTGTTCCCGGATATAGGGCACGACCTTCCGATAATAGGGAAGGAGGAATTCGTCGAAGCACGCCTCGGAGAGCATCGGGCCGTTGTTGTAGCTCATGTCCTCGCCGAAGGTCATGAATTCCGGCGTGAGGATCTCATAGATCTTCTCCATCTGACGCAGCTGATAATCGGCCAGGTCGTTGAGGATCCGGTGGTAGAGCTCCGGATAGTCATAGAACGAATAGAGATGTCCTTCGATGCCGAAGAGGGTCCGGGGAAACCAGAATCCGCCGTCGAGGGAAAACCAGATGGGAAATTCCCCCGCGTCATGGCGCTCCTTGAGAAGGCGCATGTCATCAAGCTGTCCGTCCGGCCCGTGCTCCGGATAAAGGAAGGGCAGCAGCGCTTCGTAATCCTCTTCGTCTTCCATGATCGGGCCGCCGTTGTACTGCGGCGAAGGGCAGCCGGGTCCCCGGTGCGGGAGCCAGTACTGGATGTGCTGATCCAGCCCCAGGTACACCGCGATTCCCCGCCATCCGAGATCCTTCGGCAAGCCCTGTTCCTGCCAGGCGTGGAGGGTCTTGTCCCACCACGACGCCCACTCGATGACGGGAAGACGGTCGTCGGGCATCTCAAAGTGCAGAACGGCGCGCACTCTGTCTCTGTTGGTCCTGGTCGTACTCCTTATTCTTTCCCGTTTACTTAGACTGCACGCGCACGCAGCCGCCCGCAAAGCCGAACGGCAGATCGACGGTGACGACGCCGTCGGAGCGGGAGGCGGGCAGCGGGGATCCGGTTGCCGCATCGATGGCCGTCAGATTCTCCGGGGTGTGGATGCGCAGGACGAGCTTCTTTGAGAGGTACTCGTCCGCGACGCCGCCGGGATCGCGCGGGGAGACCGTCAGTGTAGCGACGCCGTCCTTCGTCACGCCGGTGATGCGGGTGCGCGCCGTCGTGCCGTCCCGGTAGGCGAGGGTCTCGCCGTCGTCCTCGTACAGCGTGAATTCACCGGACATGCCTTCGCGCGGATACCAGTCGAGGTAGATCGATGCGGGGATGTGATCCATGATCGCCGGCTGAGGATCCATGCGTCCGATGATCGCACCGGCTTTGACGAACAGCGCCCCGCCGCGTCCTTCCGGCGGTGTGTAATCTATGACGCCGCCTCCCGCGTACTCGTCCCCGGTCCAGAAGTCGATCCACAGGCCGTCCGGCAGCGGGAAATGCATTTCAAAAGCGCCGACGAGCAGCGAATCGCCGAGGAAATAGAGCGTCATCGCGTTGTCGTAGCGGTCGGTGTCCTCGTAAATGAGCGACAGCGGCCGCGCCATCGGGAGCCCGGTCTCCCAGGCCTCGTAGGCGGCGGCATAGAGGGTCGGGAACAGCGACGAGCGGAGGTTGGAGTAGAAACGGATCGCCTCCTCGAGGGACGGGCGCAGAAACCAGGGATAGCGCCAGTAGGCCCAGTCGTTGTACTGCGCCCAGGGCATCAGAAAGCCGCAGTGGATGCCGTCGACGGAGGTCACCATCATGTCGCAGGTGGAGTTGGAGTGTCCCGTCATTGAGAAATTGAGCAGGGAAGTCATCGATTTCGGTCCGCCGCCGGTATCGCCCGCCCAGGTCGCGGCATAACCGGGGGTACCGGCGTACATCGCCGCGGTGTAGATCATCGAACGGCGGCCGGTGTAGGTCTCGAAGCCTTCGGCCATCTGCCGGGCATAGAGGACGGGGTAGAGATTGTGCACCTCGGCGTCGAGGTACTTGCCCGCCCACAGACGGTCGGGATGGGCGCTGACCTGGTTTGATCCGTCGAGCTTGAAGGCGGCCGCACCGTTGTCCACGAACTTCTTGAGGTGCTCGAACCAGTCCTCGTCGTGCTTCGTGATCTTGTCCATATAGACGTCGTCGTCCAGATGCTCGTCGATGATCTCGGCGTCGGTGAAGTCGGCGGGATCGGTGCTCATGGTGACCCTGTGACCGACGTCGCGCTCCTCTTTGAGAAGCAGGTCGTAGTCCATGCACAGCCACAGCGAGAAGTGGAAGCCCATTTCGCGCAGCGGATAGAAGAAGGTGCTGGAATCGCTGATGTTGGCGGGCTTCCAGTACGGCAGCAGGAATTTTTCGGGATTCCACGCCTTGTCCACGGTGTAGTCATAGTTCTTCGACATCCACGAGGGCTCGAGCCCCACGGTGTCGCAGGGGATGCTCTCCTTGCGGAAGGTGCGGCAGTCCCACAGCAGCGAGCGGATGTCGGTGTCCATGTTGCACACATACAAAAAACCGTAGGCAAACTTCGGCAGCACCTGAGGCCGGCCTGTCAGCTTCGTATAAGCGGCGATGCAGGCCTTCATCGAGCCGCAGTCGAAGAGGTAGACATCGAGTGGCCCGTCCGATACGGTTATGCGCAGCCGGTCCGGATCGGTGTCGCCGATGTCGAAGCGGTGGCGGTAGGTCGTGTTGACGAAGATCGCCCAGCCGTCGGAGGACACGAGGAACGGGATCGGGCCGTAGGAGACGACGTTGCGGATCCACATGTCGGCGGTGTGTCCGCGCTTCTGGATGCAGTCGCGGGTCTCGTCGCCCAGGCCGTAAAAGCGCTCGGACGGCGCGAGCGGTACGTCCAGCGTATAACCGCGGCGGCCGGTGTCTGCGGGGGAAGCCGTGAGCGTCACCGTCCGCCGACCGCCGGTGAGTGTCAGCGTGTCGCCGTCGGCAGCGAGGCGGAGTTTGCCGTCGGTCACGGCCGTGTCGGCGATCTCTTTGGCCTCAGGCTCGTGAATCAGGCCGTAGCGGGACAGAAGGGTATCGGAAAAAGCGCCGTCTCTCTGGGCGCGGATGCGGAATACGCCGTTTCCAAAGGCGCGCAGCTCGAATGGCATGGCAGAATCCTCCCAAAATCAAGTGAATGAACGCGGGCAGTGCGGACGGTAGGCGGGATGCTGTCTCTATTGTATCACAGACGGCAGCGCGGCGCAAGAGCCCGGCAGGTTTTATTTTCTATCGTTCCCAAAAAGACGGCGCACATCATCATTTTCCTGTGTAAACGTACCGGTTTCTCTTGACTTGCCGCACGCGGATGTGATACAATACAAAACGGAAACGATCATTTCAGATATTTCAGAAAGGAGTTTTCAGCATGTCATACAAAGTAGGATTCATGGGATTCGGCGGGATGATCTCGGGGTATCATCTCGGGACGATCCGCCGGGAGGACGTGCCGTTTGAAGCGGTCGCCGCCTTCGATATCGATCCGGAGCGGCGTGCGGACGCGGAAGCAAAGGGCCTCATTGCCTACGACGATCCGGACCGGTTTCTCTCGGAAGGAAAGTATGATCTTGTCGTCGTTGGGACCTCCAACAACTATCACTGTGAGCTCGCGTGCCGTGCGATGGAAGCGGGATTCAACGTGATGACGGAGAAACCGGCGGCGAGGAACAGCGCGGAGGTCGCCCGGATGATCGAGACCTCGGAGCGGACCGGGAAGCTGTTCACCGTGCATCAGAACCGGAGATGGGATCCCGACTTTCTGAAGGTCCGCCAGGCGATCGCGGACGGATGCATCGGCAAGCCTTACATGATCGAATCGCGGATCCATTCCGCAAACGGCGCGGGGGATATGTACGGCTGGCGCGGTATGAAGGATCACGGCGGCGGCATGCTGCTCGACTGGGGCGTCCACATGCTGGATCAGATCCTCTACATGATCGAGGAGCCGATCCGGACAGTTTACGCGAATGTCTTCCCGCTGTGGAGCGAAGAAGTGGACGACTACGCGAAAGTCGTCATCACCTTTGAGAGCGGTCTCTGCGCGCAGATGGAGGTCGCGACCTACGCGCCGATTCCCCTGCCTCGCTGGATGGTCTGGGGGGACCGCGGCGCGCTGACCATGCAGGATATCGGCTCCCCCGCCGCGCATGTCCGCCGTATCAAACAGGATACCACCGCATACGAAAAGGTCAAGGCGTTCGAGGATTATGAGGTGCATTTCCGCGAGCAGAGCCGGCACAGAATTCAGGAGTTCGAGGAATTCGATACCGACAGATCCCCCGGCGGAGGATGGCACTCCCTCTATCAGAATCTGGCGGGCGTTCTCGCCGGGAAGGAAGAGCTGATCGTGAAGCCCGCGCAGGTTTTACGCTGCATGAAGGTGATCGAAGCTGCATTCCGCTCTTCCGAAGAGGGGATCGCGGTCCGGTTTTGACGCCGGATGAACCGTTTGGAGACAGGTCTGCTGACACATCGCGAAGATAAGAATAAAATCCGATCAGGACAATCAAGAAACGGAGGATGGACTCATGAGCAAAATGATCGTAAAAGGAAAAGAATATGCCGCTGTGAGCGTGATCAGCGGAGAGGGCGCGCCCGAGGTCTACGCGGCTTCCGAGCTGCGGAAATATCTCGGGCTGCTGGGCATTCCCGAAGGCGAGGGAGCCGTCATCACGATCCGGACGGACGCGCATATCGGGCGCGACGGTTATGCCGTAACCTCCGGAGAGGACGGAGATGTCACCGTCACGGGCGGAAACGGGCGCGGCGTGATCTATGGGATCTACGCGCTGCTCGAACGCTGCGCCGGCGTCCGGTACTATATGCCCGGAGTGGAGAAGATCGGAGCAGGGGACATGGAGATCGGCGAAGACTTCTCCCATACCCCCATCTTCGAGATGCGTCAGTCCGACTGGAAATGCGGCAACGGCAGCGCGGATTGGTGCGTGAAGAACGGGATCAACCAGCGCGAGCTGCCGAAGGAGATGGGCGGACATATCAAATACGGCGGGTTTGTCCACACCATTGGGAGTCTCGCCGGGATTCCGTGGGACAAGCAGCCCTGCTTCAGCGATCCGGCCGTCCTCGAGAAGACCAAAGCCGGGGTCCGCGCCATCCTCGAAAAGGATCCCGACGTGAAGATCGTCTCGGTCTCCCAGAATGACAACATGAACTACTGCACCTGTGAGAAGTGCCGCGCGGTGGACGAAGAGGAAGGCAGCCACATGGGGACGCTGCTGCGGTTTGTGAATGCCGTCGCGGAGGACATCGCCGAGGATTATCCCGACGTGGTGATCGACACCCTCGCGTATCAGCATACCCGGAAGGCTCCGAAGATCACGAAGCCCCTGCCGAACGTCTGCATCCGTCTCTGCTCCATCGAGTGCTGCTTCAGCCATCCGCTCGACGATCCGTCCTGCCCGGTGAACGCGGCCTTCTTCCGGGACATCGTCGAATGGAACAAGATCTGCGACCGGATATACATCTGGGACTACGTGACCTGCTTCCCGCACTACATCCCCACCTTCCCGAACTTCGGCGTCCTGCGGAAGAATATGCGCTTCTTCGCGGAACACGGCGTAAAGGGGATGTATCCCGAGGGCAACTATCAGTCCGCGCAGTCCGGGGAGTTCGGCGAGCTGCGGTGCTATCTGCTCGCGAAGCTGATGATGGATCCCATGATGAGCGAGACGGAGTATCTCGGCTGCATGGACGATTTCCTCGCGGGATACTACGGCGCGGGCTGGCGGTATATCCGCTCCTATATCGACTGGACGACGGCGGAAGCGTCCGGCGCGCACATGAACATCTGGAATCCGCCTTTCTCCACGATTCCGCGGGAGAAATACGCCGCCATGGAGGAGACTTTCGATCTCTGGTGGGACAAGGCGGAAGAGCTGGCAGGAGACCGGATCGAAGCGGTCCGCCGTTCCCGCCTCCAGTGGCGATACATCAAGCTGATGCTCCATCCGGATGCGGAGCTGGGCAAAGCGTTCTTTGAAGAAGTCAAAGACCAGCATATCCGCTGGAGAGAAGGACAGGAGATGCCGGATAATCCGGATTTCAGCGCGTCTCCCGAGACCTGGCGGTAAGGGGAGTTTCAGCGGAGGTCCGTCCTTCCGTTTTACGATGGGGAAACAATATGAAAAAGCAATGGACTGTGAAAACGAAGGACACCGCCGTCACCGTCGGGGAAGAGGACGGGGTTGTCCGCGTCGTATCGTTCCGGCTCGGGGACACAGAGCGCGGTATGCCGACAGAGCTTGCTCTCCCCGATGCGTACGGCAAGCCCGACGGACCGGCGGAGGACAGGATCCCGTTCCGCTGGACGCTCGTCCGTGAGGAGGAGAGGGACGGGGAACTGAAACTGCTCTTCTCCGACGAGGCCTCCGGCTGTGTTTACCGCGCGGAGATTTCAGGCCGTCCCGATCTCCGCGGTCCCGTCGAGTTCTCCGGTCTGCTTTCTAACCTTGGCCCGGAGGAGATCCGGATATATCCCGGCGGGACCCATGCGATGCGGTTTGCTTTCCGTGACGCGCCGCTGTGCTGGACCTTCCGCAAGGAGAGCGGCGTGGCGGAGGGCGTGACGTGGCATCAGAATCCGAGCATCTTCTTCCCCGGAACCGGGATCTATCAAACGCGGCTGACACCCGGCTTGACGGAGGTTTCCTCGACGAACACGAATCAGGACTTCAATCAGGGCGGGAACATCCCGATGGTCTATCTCGACGGGGGATCATCCGGCGCGTATGCCGCGTTTGAATGGCCCTCGTGCCGCCTTGTATGCAGCGGAGAAGAGGGTAGCATCCGGATCGGCGCGGATCTCGGAGAGGATTTCAGCACCAGGATCCCCGTGGGCGGAGATTTTCTTGTGCCGCCGGTGTATTTCGGCGTGTACGACGGGGATGTGGACGACGGCGCAAACATTTTCAAGCGCTGGTTTTTCCGGGTCAAATCCCCGTGGAATCTGAGAGAAAATCCCGCGGAGCCGCTCGTGCAGATCGACGCGCAGCTGACGCCCGCCCGGGCAAAGGAACTCGGCATCCAGTCCGTCAAATGGGACTACGGATGGTGGAGCCGGGAGAAGGTGGACGGCAATCCGGCGACCTTCTGGAAATCCTATGAGGGTTCGTGGAAGTACCGCGCCTCCCCGGACATGAACGAGGAGGAATCCGACCGGTACATGAAGCGTGTCGGAGAAGAAATGCGGAGCGCGGGCGTCAACTGGACGGTTTACACGCTGCTGCATGACTCCCTCCGCCCGCTCGAAGGCGACGACGAGCTGACTTCCGTCGGAGAAAACAGCCATCCCGACTGGTTCACGGACCGGCTGATCGCGGGGATCTGTCCCACCGCCGACCTGGGAAATGAGGAATGCGTCGCCTATCTCAAGCGGAAGCTTCCGCAGTTCTTCGTCCGGTACGGGATCGGCACCTGGCGGTCGGACTTCGAGCCCATCGCCTGCCGATCGGACAAGAAGAACCGTCACGACGCAAACGGGAGCGACGTGCAGTACTGGTGTTCACGGGGATTTTTCGACCTGACGGATCATCTTCTCGATACTGTGCCGGGCTTCCGGTATGAGTCCTGTTCCTCCGGCGGATCAATGAAGGATCATGCCACCTTCTGCCGCGCTTCCGTTTTCAACAACGACGATTCCGCTGACTGGATGAGCCTGCGCACCACCTTCTACGATTCCTCCTACTGTTTCCCGCCCGCACAGCTGCAGGCCCCCTGCAATCCCGACACCTTCTGCCCCGACTGCCTGCAGCACTACGCCGGAAAGATGGACAAGGACGCCGGGATGCGCGCGATGCTCATGGGCGCGGTTATGTTCGGGAGCTGGTGCGGACCTTCCGGCGGACGGCTGCCGCACGATCTGGAGGCGTACTACGGCAAGTACATCCCACTGTACAACGAGAAGATCAAGCCCCTCGTCCGGGAGGCGAATCTTTACCATGTTCTGCCGCGCCCCGATCATGTTCATTGGGACGGCGTGCAGTACGGACGGGACGATGAGCCGGAGAACGGCGTCGCGGGCGTGCTGTTCCTGTTCAAGCCGACCGCGGACAATCCGACCGAAATCCGTGTTCCTGTCCGGGGACTGAATCCCGACAGAACGTATCATGTCCGGTTTTATGAACGCACGTCCCAGTCCTTTGTCACGGATGGGAGAACGCTCATGCGCGACGGACTGCTCTGCCGCATCGAAGAGGAATACGGCAGCGAGATCGTCTTCTTTGAAACAAGGGTAAGTGGATGAGCGGTAAATACCCCTTCAAATCAAATCCAGTCAATCACAAACTCGGAGGAGAAAAATGTCAACGAAAAGAATCATCGCATCCATTATGGCATTTCTGATCCTGACTTTATCAGCATGTTCAAATACGTCTCCCGCCGCTGACACCGGAGGCGAAGACGTAACCGTTTCGGATCCCGTATCACCGGAAATCGATGTGGAAGTCGACGAAAAACAGGATCGTTTGTCTGTGCCGGACAACCTCCCGGAGATTGACTTCGGCGGAAGGGATTTCCGAGCGGCCCAGCAGACAAGCCGCACATACGAATTCTACGCGGAAGAACTGACCGGCGAAGGAACGAACGATTCCGTCTTCAACCGGAATCTGAAAATCGAGAGCCGCTTCGATGTGAAAATTGTTTCGGTCGACTATGATTCGCTTTCTTCCATCACGAACGATGTGGCTACCCTGGTGAGATCGGGCACGGACGCTTACGAAGTTGTTTCGCACTATGCTTACAGGGCGTATACGCCGATCCACGCGCATGCATACCGGAACTGGCTTGAAGTTCCCAACATCGACTTTTCCAGACCGTGGTGGAATTCGCTGGCCAACGAACAGAATACGATCAACGGGATTCTATATACCGCGACGGGCGACGTCAATATTTCCTCCCTTCTCACGACCTATGCGATCTTCTTCAGCGTACCGGTCACGGAGAAATACGGCATCACACCCGAATCCCTGTACGGTTCTGTGTATGAAGGTACATGGACCATAGACAATTTTATCGAACTGACTTCGTCGATCTACAAGGACTCCAACGGCAACGGCAAGCGTGACGATAAAGACACGTACGGTTTTGCCGCATGGCCGGGGATCAGCTGCGACGTATGGCTCGCTTCCTTCGATCAGCCCATTACGCTCAAAGATGAAGAAGGCTTTCCCATACCGGCGATCAATTCGGAGAAAACGATCGCCGCTTTGGAAAAGATGTACCATTTCTATTACAACACGGAAGGCGGATACGGCGATGTGAGTTCTGCCGAAAACGAGGTGAACATGTTCGCCGCGGACTGCGTCTGCTTCGTTCCGTCCATCTTCGACGATGCCTTTACCGTCTATCGGTATATGGACAGCGCGTACGGCATCCTTCCTTATCCCAAATGGGACGAATCCCAGGAGATGTATCTCACGAACTCCCGCGACCAGTATACGGTCATCGGAATTCCCGCTTTCAAATCCGACGATGACCTGACGCTGATCGGGACGATCATGGAAGCGCTGTCCGCGGAAAGCTGGCGGTCCGTCTACCCGGAGTATTACGATATCGCCCTGAAAGGGAAGTATTCCCTCGACCCGGATACCTCCAACATGGTCGATCTGGTCCTTGCGGGAAGAAACTATGACTTCTCCTTCCTGTTCGGGGAAGCTGAATGTGTCCGGATTCCCTACCTGTTCCGGGATATGATGGCAGACCGGGACTCGAATTTCGCCTCCCGGTATAAAAAGCTGGAAAAGTCCCTCCGGAACAACATGAAGAAAATCCGCGCGTATTATGAAGGATGAAGGCAGCTCCGGGAAAAGAAGAGTCAATGCTTTTGAGCGGCGTTTTATGCAGACGCCGCTCTTTTCCGTATGACTTTCCTGAATGCATCCTGTCCTTCCGGATTCACTGAAATAGCTTTTAGCGCAGTCGTGTCGAAAGGTGTTGATTATCTTGGGGCATCATGGTATAATAAACTGGGTGGTTATGGGGAAGAACGAAAAGGATGATCCGTTGCGAACGTCTTCCCGATCGGGATGCCGCGGCGTATTCTCTTGAAATCACCCGTCATCCGAGCGGGGAATGCGTCGTCATAACGGATCGATGCTGTCCTGAACACAGAAATCTTCTCGGGAGGTCAGAACACTGCACCATGCGTACGATAGAAATCCGAAAAACCAGCATTACCGATTTAGCGACCGATGCGGTCGTCAACGCCGCGAATGAGGGCCTTATGGCAGGCGGAGGTGTCTGCGGCGCAATCTTCAAGGCTGCGGGTTATGAACAGCTGCAGGAAGCATGCAGGAAAATCGGGCATTGCGATACCGGATCCGCCGTGATCACCCCCGGTTTTCATCTGAAAGCCAGATACATCCTCCATGCGGTCGGTCCCAGATGGACGGACGGCAAGCACAAAGAGCCGGAACTGCTTTACGGCGCTTATTATAGATCGCTCGAGCTGGCAGCGGCCCATGCCTGCCCATCAATCGGCTTTCCCCTGATTTCCGCCGGCATCTACGGCTATCCGGTACAGGGCGCCTGGCGTCAGGCACTGAATGCCTGCGGAGATTTCCTCGATCGGCATCCGGATCTCTCCATGGACATCGTGTTTGCCGTATTGAGCGATGAGATCCTGGAGGCAGGCCGCAAAGCCCAGCGGACAAGCCCGGCTTCCCGCTACAAGGTTGCGGAGCGAAACGATTGGAAGCGGCACGACATGCCCGCGCAGCACGACACCTTCCTCTTCAAAAGGCCGTTTACCGCACAGCAGATGACGGCGCTTCGCCGCGGCAACATCCCTCAGGATATGGGAGACAAGTGGTTCTGGTACATGGAAGGCGATACGCTCTTCGCACACCGCAGCTGGTCCGGCTTCTGTATTTACCGCATTGACTTTAAGCCCGACAACCGCCATGTCGTGACAGTGAACCGGGATCCGGAACAATACGCGTGCACCAGTACGGCAGAAGACGCCGAGACGCTGAACAGTCTTCTCAACTGGTGGACGGAAGATTCCTATGATTACTATCACGAATGGCTTGAGGAAATCGCAGATAAGCTAACCTGAAAAACTAATACGCATTTTCAATTTTCCAAGCTGTGATGTCAGACTTTCTATAATACTGCATTCACCTTAAAACATGACCGGAGCCTGAATATGAAAAGAATCCTTGTCATCGAAGACGAATCCGCTCTTCGCGATGAACTGTGTACCCTCCTGCGGCACGCGGGGCACGAACCCGTCGCCGTCACGGAATGGAACGGTGTCCTCGACCAGATGATAAACGCTGCGGCAGATTTGATCCTGCTCGATATCAACCTCCCCGAGGTGAGCGGCGAAACCCTCCTCGAACAGTTCCGCAAATCGGCCGAGACGCCCGTCATCATCCTCACGAGCCGGACCGCCGAGCTCGACGAAGTCCTCTCCATGAGCCGCGGCGCCGACGATTTCATCACCAAGCCCTATAACCCCACAATCCTTCTGCTGCGCATCTCGGCGGTGCTCAAACGGTCAAAGAAAACAGCCGCCGTCCAGACATACCGCGGCGCGGAGGTCAGCGCAGTCAAGGGCAGCATCATCCGGGACGGCATGGAACAGATCCTCACGAAGAACGAAATGATCATCTTCCAGCTGCTGCTCGACCGCCAGGGGGCCATCGTCACCCGCGACGAACTCATGACCGCCCTCTGGGACAACGACGAATTCGTCAGTGACAGCGCCCTCTCCGTCAACGTCAGCCGTCTGCGCGCAAAACTCGCGGAGCTCGGACTGGACGACGCCGTCGAAACAAGAAAGAAACAGGGGTATGTACTGAAATGAAGGCGCAGGCGTATTGCAAGGACAGGGCGATCCCGTGGCTGATCCGTTCTGGCGCGTGGGTCCTGTCGATGGTCTTTCTCTTCGCGTTCCGGGTGCCGGCCGAAGCGGCTGTCACTGTCAGCGTCCTGCTGCTTCTCGGAGCCGTCGGAGCGGAGGTCTGGATCTACCTCCGGAATAAACGGTTTTATAACGGACTGCTCGCGAACCTCGAAGGGCTCGATCAGAAATACCTCCTCCCCGAAATGCTCGAGGAGCCGGATTTCACCGAGGGCCGGATCGTGTACGAAGTCCTCCGGGAGACGGACAAATCCATGTGCGAACGCATCGCCGAATACCGCAGGGAAAACGCCGATTTCCGCGAGTATATCGAACTCTGGGTCCACGAGATCAAGCTCCCCGTCGCCAGTCTCCAGCTCATGTGCCACAACGACGGACAGGCAAAGTATGCCGAGCAGCTCCGCCGCGTGGACGACTGCGTGGAGAACGTCCTGTATTACGCCCGGAGCGGGAGCGCGGAAAAGGACTATCTCATCAAGCCCGTCTCCCTCAGCCGGGCCTTTGCCGATATCGCGATCCGCAGCCGCGCGGAGCTCCAGCAGCGGGGAATATCCCTCCGGACGGAAAACCTCGGCGTGAGCGTCCTGACCGACGGGAAATGGCTCGTGTTCATCCTCGGCCAGCTCATGGGCAACAGCATGAAATACGGGGCTAAGGAGATCGCCGTCACGGCGGAGGATTTCCCCGACAGGACCGTGCTCCGCTTCCGCGACGACGGCATCGGGATCTCCGAAAGCGATCTGCCCTACATCTTTGAAAAATCCTTCACCGGCGAGAACGGCCATGCATCCGGCAGAGCCACCGGCATGGGACTCTACCTCGTGAAAAAGCTCTGCGGCAAGCTCGGCCACGGCGTCACGGCAAACTCGGAGAAGGGAAAATACACGGAAATCGTCCTCACGTTCGGAAAGAACGAGATGTACAAGATGCCGTAGTTTTTATATACATACAGCAGACTGTAAAGAGAGCAATCTTACAATACTGTAAGGTTGTGTAAGAATAAAACGGCGACGCATACCGAAAAAAAGAGTATGATAGTCGGCAGAAAGGAGCTGTGACTATGGAACTCTTGAATATTCAGCAGATCGAAAAGTATTACGGAAGCAAATCAAGCCTGACGAAGGCCATCGACGACATTTCGTTCACGGTGGAGGCGGGAGAATTCGTCGCCATCATGGGCGCGTCCGGGAGCGGCAAGACGACGCTG
>JAFZPN010000142.1 GCA_017550315.1 Clostridia bacterium | reverse complement strand
TTCGATGTCTATTTTACCATACTGGCTTACCGATGCGCTGAATATATCACTTACCTATCCCCTGAGTTTTTCCACTTACCGATGCGATGAAACTGGACAGAATGAAACTGCCGCGCAGCGGCAAATTCACTTGCCGGATCCATCCGGCAAACTTCACTGCGCGCAGCGCAACTTCACCGCGCAGCGATTTCACGCGTACCCTTCTTGCCGCGGTAATTTCGCTGGGGGAACGGATTGCCACATCGCAGGTCTCGGGACCTGCTCCTCGCAATGACACATACAGTGCAGCGCGTCCCCTGCTTGTGCGGCGTAACTGTCTGCATACATACGTTACCGCTTTCGATTCCATCCTGCAAAGCATAAGATTGTGTCATTGCGAGGGCGTCAGCCCGTGGCAATCCGTTCTCCTTTACGAAATCCCCGCGCAAAAAATGGTTTATTTCTTAATTCAACATTCTTCATTCTGCATTTTCTCTCCCCTCTCCCCGAAAATATTTAGATAAAATTCTAAATACCCCCTTGACAGAAAGTATTTAGATGGTTATAATAATACTGTCAGGAGGTGATTTCATGAACGATTACAATTATACCCCCGAAGACCGGGCGGCGTATCCGGTAACCTGCGCGGCACGGGATGCCCTGTGCGCCATTGCGGAGCGGTACATCGGCGAATACGAGACCGCCCTGAGAGCCGCGCCGAAGGAGAAGAAGCTCGAGAAGCGCGCGCTGTCGATTCAGCTGAATATGGCCAAGCTCGCGCGGACGTTCATCTGCTTCCACTACAACCGCGTGCCGATGAGGGAGCAGAGCCTTGTCCGGAGGAACATTTTACGCCGGTTCGGCATTCCGGAACCCGACGCGCCGGAATACGCCGCGCTGACGGAAGACGAAAAAAGCGCGTGGGTCCAGTTCGCCGGGTCGACGGCTTTCCTCCACCAGGCATTTATCGATCAGCATCTTGATAAGCTGCGTGCCGGGATCGAAGCCGCGAATGCGGATCAGGTTTTTGAGAGCCGGATTGTCCTCGGGACGCTGTACACTGTCCTCCGGGAATGGCTCGCGTGGTGGCGGAAGAGGGGGACATATCCCTTTGAGCGGTGGACCTACGAGGACGAGCCGTGGCGGGACGACGGAGAAGAGGCGGGCGGCGATGGAGAATGAGAACGCGGCGGTCGCCGTATTCAAAGCGCTCGGGGACGAATCCCGTCTGGCGATTCTGCGCATCCTGCTCGCGGAGGAGGAGTCCTATGTCGAGCTGCTCGCGAGCCGGCTGGGGCTGACGTCGGCGACGGTGAGCTTTCACCTGAAAAAGCTCGAAGCCGCGGGGCTGGTGAGCTGCCGCCGGACGCAGTTCTACCGGATCTACTCGGTCGAGCGCGCGCTCTTCACGCAGTCGCTGGAATCCCTGATCGGCAAGACCCCCGCCCCGGACGACGACACGAAATACCGGGAATCCGTCATTGCAAATTTCTTCGAGAACGGTTCCTCAAGCGGGCGGCTGAAGGCGCTCCCGACGCAGCGGAAGAAGCGCGAGGTCGTCCTGCGCGTGCTGGCAGAGGCGTTCGAGACGGGGCGCGACTATGCGGAATCCGCTGTCAACGAGGCGATCCGCGCGCATTTTGACGATCCGTGCACCGTGCGCCGCGAGATGATCGCGTTCGGGATCATGACCCGGCGGCATAACCCGGCGGGGGGAGAGGATCTGTATGCGGTGAGAGAGGAATGACGAATTACGAATTATGAATTAAGAATGCAGAATGACGGCATGAAGCTGCACGTTGTGGCCTCCCCCTTGGGGGAGGTGTCACGGTGAAACCGTGACGGAAGGGGGAACTCCCGCGCAGCGCTTTTCAGGCGTTTTTCCACTCCGCGTTTTCGGTCAGGACAGGCGTGGAAAAGTGTGATAGAATGGCTTCACAGACCGGGCCGGCCGCTGTCTGAACACAAAGGAGGATTTCCTTCATGGAAAACAGCGAACTCATCGCCAAAGCGCTTTCCTATATCCGCAGGGACGCATCGGACAGCGGCATGACCATCGAAGACGTGGCGGAGCACGCCGGTTTTTCGACGGATTACTTCAACCGGATTTTCTTTGCGCACACGGGCTTTCACGTCATGGAATACATCCGTTTCACCCGGCTGAAAAAAGCCGCGGTCCTTCTGCGCGAAGGCGACCGGGACGTGCTCGATGTCGCGCTCGACTGCGGCTACGAATCGCCCGAAAGCCTGTGCCGCGCGTTCCGGAAGCAATACGGCATGACGCCGACGGAATACCGGAAGCGTTACGAAAAGACGGAACCGCTCTACGGCGAGTTCTTCAACGACACCGTTGCCGCGCGGCTGACGCATGAATTCCCCGCGTTCCGCGCCGTCGATCCCGACGAAGCCATCGACCGGATGCTCGAAGCGAACGCCATGAAATACGGACTCGCCGCGATCGACTGTCAGAACAACGGCGGCGCGCCCCTCTGCGACGGCGATCTCCGGGACGGCTTTGTCTGGTTCACGGAATGGGACGGACGCTTCGAGGGCGAGATCATCTGCGACGACTGGGACAAGATCGCCGGGTATTTTAAAACCTTTTGCGGCAGACGGTTTGCTTTGAACCTGTACACGCTCGTCGACGAGGAGTGTGTCCGGGATGAGCTTGCCGCGCGGGGCATCGCGGACGCGGAGATCGAACGCGGCGAAATCCGCGCCTGCACAGCCGGTACAACCGTCTGCGATCCCCCGGAAGAGACCACGCTCCGGGAGCTCCGCTGGGAAGATTATCCGCTCATCGAGAAACATTACGCGGGACGGGAAAGCTGGAAGCACCGGCTCGTGCATCTGAAACAGGAGCTTTATCGGCGGGATGTGTGCGGGAACGAGGAAGAGAGTGTCTTCTGCTTCGGACTCTTTCGCGGGGAGCGGATGATTGGCTTTGCAGAAGGACGCTTGCAGCGCACGCACGGTTTCCTCGTGAACAACGAGATCGCCGTCATGCCGGACCCGGAACATCGGCGGGAGGATGTTTACCGGTACGTGTTTTCCGTCATCACGGCAGAAGCCCTCGCACGCGGCGCGCTTCCCGTGGACACGCTCCACACCGCTGCGTCCGGTCAGAATTGCGAACAGGGGCAGTTCGATTCCGCACAGTTCGGCTACCGGACGGTAAGCTATCTGTATCGCATCCGGCGGAACGGAGAATGACGAATCAAGAATGCAGAATGACGGCATGAAGCTGCATGTTGTGGCCTCCCCCTTGGGGGGAGGTGTCACGGTGAAACCGTGACGGAAGGGGGAACTCCCGCGCAGCGCTTTTCACGCGTTTTTCATTCCGGCAAAACGCAAAAGAAGGGACCTCCCGGGGAAGTCCCTTCTCTCTATTATACGGTGTTTCGGTCGGATTGCGCCTTCGGCATCAATACATGCCGCCCATGCCGCCGCCCATACCGCCCTGCGGTGCGGGCTGTTCCTTCTCGGGCTGGTTCACGACGAGCGCTTCGGTCGTGAGGACCGTCGCCGCCACGGATGCCGCGTTCTGGAGCGCGCTGCGGGCGACCTTGGTCGGGTCGACGATGCCCGCTTCCATCATGTCGACATACTCTTCGGTGTAGGCGTTGAAGCCGTAGTCGCGCTTGCCGGACGTGCGGATCTTGTCGATCACGACGGAGCCTTCAAAGCCCGCGTTCTCGGCGATCTGACGGACGGGCGCCTCGAGGGCCTTCACGACGATCTGGACGCCGGTCTTCTCGTCGCCGTCCACGGTGCCGAGCAGGGAGGCCACGTCGTCGATCACGTTGACATACGCCACGCCGCCGCCGGCCACGATGCCCTCTTCCACGGCCGCTCTGGTCGCGTTGAGCGCGTCCTCGATGCGGAGCTTCTTTTCCTTCATTTCGGTCTCGGTGGCCGCGCCGACCTTGATGACCGCGACGCCGCCGGAGAGCTTCGCCAGTCTTTCCTGGAGCTTCTCACGGTCGAAGTCGGAGGTCGTGGTCTCGATGGCCGCCTTGATCTGGTTGATTCTCGCCTGGATCTCGTTCGTATCACCCGCGCCGCCGACGATGATGGTGTTGTCCTTGTTGACCTTCACCTGACGCGCCTGACCGAGCTGTTCGATCGTCGCTTCCTTCAGATCGAGACCGAGTTCGTCGCAGATGACCTCGCCGCCGGTGAGGATCGCGATGTCGCGGAGCATTTCCTTGCGTCTGTCACCGAAGCCCGGCGCCTTGACCGCCACGCAGGTGAACGTGCCGCGCAGCTTGTTCAGCACGAGGGTCGTGAGGGCTTCGCCTTCGACGTCCTCCGCGATGATGAGGAGCTTCTTGCCGCTCTGTACGATCTGCTCGAGCAGCGGGAGGATCTCCTGCACGTTCGAGATCTTCTTGTCGGTGATGAGGACGAGCGCGTCGTCGAGGACGGCTTCCATCTTGTCGGTATCGGTCGCCATGTAGGGAGACAGATAGCCGCGGTCGAACTGCATGCCTTCGACCACTTCGCTGTACGTCTCGGCGGACTTGGATTCCTCGACGGTGATGACGCCGTCGGAGGTGACCTTTTCCATCGCGTCGGCGATGAGCTGGCCGATCACTTCGTCGGACGCGGAAATGGTGCCGACGCGCGCGATGTCTTCCTTGCCGCTCACGGGCTTGGACGCCTCGACGAGGGCTGCGACCGCCTTATCGACGGCCTTCTGGATGCCCTTGCGGACCACGATCGGGTTCGCGCCCGCGGTCACGTTCTTCATGCCTTCGTGGATGAACGCCTGCGCGAGGAGGGTCGCGGTGGTGGTGCCGTCGCCGGCCGCGTCGTTGGTCTTGGTGGCGACTTCGCGGACGAGCTGCGCGCCCATGTTCTCGGCGCCGTCTTCGAGTTCGATTTCCTTCGCGATGGTCACGCCGTCGTTGGTGATGAGGGGCGTGCCGTATTTCTTGTCAAGCACCACGTTTCTGCCCTTCGGGCCCAGCGTGATCTTGACGGTGTCCGCCAGTTTGTCGACGCCCGCGATGAGGGCGTTTCTCGCTTCGATTCCGTAAATGATATCCTTTGCCATGATTGTCGTCTCCTTTTCTTACGATTGCTGTGCCGCGATCATTCCACGATCGCGAGGATGTCGCTCTGCTTGACGATGTTGTACTCCGTGCCGTCGCACTTGACTTCCGTGCCGGCATACTTGGAGGTGATGACCCGGTCGCCGACCTTTACGGTCATGACGACTTCCTTGCCGTCGACGATCCCGCCGGGGCCGACCGCGATCACTTCCGCGACCTGCGGCTTTTCCTTCGCCGCGCCGGGAAGAACGATCCCCGTCTTGGTGGTCTCTTCCGCTTCCACGAGCTTTACGACAACTCTGTCTGCAAGAGGTTTCAGTGTCATTTTCGTCTCTCCTTGTGTATTTCACCAAAAATTGATTTTGAGTTCCGGGTTTAGCACTCAATTCGGATGACTGCTAACCTTGTGCCCCTATTGTACGCCGGCGAATCGGAAAAATCAAGGGGTTTTGGCAGAGTTTACACATTGTTCACAACTTCATCCTGCGCAGAATGAGGGGGAGAGTGCTAAAAGCGGCGCCGGCGGGGAAGCCCTCGCTGGGCACCTCGTGACCGGGCTGTGCCCGCTCACGTATGACGAACTCGCCTGCGGCCGGAGGGATCCGCATCTTTCGGGAAGCCTGCCTTCGGCAAGCTGATTTCACTGCGTGAAATCCGTTCACCAATATTGAAAAGTGCGTACCTGTTTGGGTGCGTACCCTTTTTGTTGTACTTAAAAATCCGCAAGGCTCCGCCGCGCGGACCGCACGGAAAAAAGGCTGCCGCAATCCCCATTGGAGGGTTGCGACAGCCGGATTACATCGGAGATGAACGCGGAGGCTCCCGAAGGGGCGGATGAAAAGAGAAACAGTCTCACATATCCTCGATCGAGAGCTGATACGCCCCGCGGGCCCACAAAATCCACTTCGCGCGGTCGAGGGGATTGACGCCGCGGCGCGGATTGATGTGTTCCTCGCCGTCGTGACATTCGCGGTAGCCGGCAAACGACGCCCCGAGGACCGCCTTGCCCGACGACCACGACGCCAGTTTCACCGGGAACTCCATCGACGTCGCCGCCGGGACGATCGCTTCCATCGAGATATTGTCCCCGAAGAAGAGCGGCGTGTCGTATTCCCCGCGCATCCGGAGGATCTCCCCGGTGATCTTCCCGGCGAGGTGGGACGGTGCGGAGATCCGCATCTTGAGGAGAGGCTCGAGGATCGTCACCCCGATGTCGCAGAGGCCGTTCATGAACGCCATCGGCGTGCAGACGAAGAAGTCGAGGGGATGGGTGTGGATCGTGTGGTGCTGCCCGCCGACGAGGGTACACCGGAAATCCGTCACCTCCCAGCCGTACAGGCCCTGCTCGAGGCACTGATAAAACGACGTGCGGATGTGCGTCTGATAGCGGTAAAAGCACTGGTTCGACGGCAGCTTTCCGTGGTACGAGACCCCGTAGCCGCGCGGCATCGGCTCGAATTTGAACTGCACGACCGCCCAGCAGGGTTTCGGCATGGTGTAGTCCGCGTAGCCGTACCCGACCGCCGCGGGGGTCTCCTTGTAGATAACCGTCGGCGGGGAGAAGGACGGCGCGATCCCGTACCGCTCCCGGAGCAGCGCGTCGAGGATCTCGAGCTGGATCGA
>JAFZPN010000141.1 GCA_017550315.1 Clostridia bacterium | reverse complement strand
CGATGGGGCATGGGAAAATCCTCCGTGATGACAGTGAGGGGAATGCCGGGGATCCGCGCGCACGGCAGCCGCGTTCTTCTGCCGCCACGGAAAAAGGGGAGGGTGAAAGCTCCTCCCCTCGGATCCTCAGAACAGCCCGGAGATCCTTCCGGTGTCGTCGACGTCGATCTTCTCCGCCGCGGGGACCTTCGGCAGGCCCGGCATCGTGAGGATGTCGCCGGTGTACAGCACGACGAACCCCGCGCCTGCGGAGACCTTCGCCGCCTTGACCGTCACGGTGAAGCCCGTCGGCGCCCCGAGTTTGGCCGCGTCGTCGCTGAGAGAATACTGCGTCTTTGCCACGCAGATCGGATATCTCCCGAAGCCGAGCGCCTCGATCTGCTCGATCTGCTTCTTCGCCGCCGGGAGGATGTTCACGCCCGCGCCGCCGTAGATCTTCGTGGTGAGCGCTTCGATCTTCTCGGTGATTGTCATGTCGTCGGCGTAGGAGAAGGTGAAGTTGCCCTTTTCCTCCTCGCAGAGACGGACGACCTCCTCCGCCAGCGCGCGGCCGCCTTCGCCTCCGTCCGCCCAGACGGTGGAGAGAACGGTGTTGACGCCGAGCGCGCGGCACTTCTGGATGATGAAGGCGATCTCGGCGTCCGTGTCGGTCGGGAAGCGGTTCACGGCGACGACGGCCGGGAGGTGATAGACGTTCTTGATGTTCGAGACGTGCTTCAGAAGGTTCGGGATGCCGCGCTCGAGGGCTTCGAGGTCCTCACCGGCGAGATCGGTCTTCGCCTTGCCGCCGTGCATCTTGAGCGCGCGGACGGTCGCGACGATGACGACCGCGTCCGGGGTGAGGCCCGCCATGCGGCACTTGATGTCGAGGAATTTCTCCGCGCCGAGGTCCGCGCCGAAGCCCGCCTCCGTGACGGTGTAGTCGCCCATGCGGAGCGCCATCTTCGTCGCCATGACGGAGTTGCAGCCGTGCGCGATGTTCGCGAAGGGACCGCCGTGCACGAACGCCGGGGTGCCCTCGAGGGTCTGGACGAGGTTGGGCTTGAGGGCGTCCTTGAGGAGGGCCGTCATCGCGCCCGCCGCCTTGAGGTCCGCCGCCGTGACCGGCTTGTCGTCATAGGTGTAGCCCACGATGATGCGGGAGAGGCGCGCTTTGAGGTCCGCGATGGAGGTGGAGAGGCAGAGGACCGCCATGATCTCCGATGCGACCGTGATGTCGAAGCCGTCTTCGCGGGGCACGCCGTTCGCGCGTCCGCCGAGACCGTCGACGATGTTTCTGAGCTGCCGGTCGTTCATGTCGACGCAGCGCTTCCAGGTGATCTTCTTGACGTCGATGCCGAGCGCATTGCCCTGCTGGATGTGGTTGTCGAGCATGGCCGCGAGGAGGTTGTTTGCCGCGCCGATCGCGTGGAAGTCGCCGGTGAAGTGCAGGTTGATGTCTTCCATCGGGACGACCTGCGCGTAACCGCCGCCCGCCGCGCCGCCTTTGAGGCCGAACACCGGACCGAGCGAGGGTTCTCTGAGGGCGACGGTGGATTCCTTGCCGATTTTGCGCAGACTGTCCGCCAGACCGATGGTGGTGGTGGTCTTGCCTTCGCCGGCAGGGGTCGGCGTGATGGCCGTGACGAGGATCAGCTTGCCCGCGGGACGGTCGGTCTCGTCGAGGAGGGACAGATCGATCTTGGCCTTGTTCCGGCCGTAGGGTTCGAGGTATTTCTCGGCGACGTGCGCGCGGCGCGCGATTTCCGAGATGGGTTCGAGGGTGCAGCGCTGGGCGATTTCGATGTCGGAAAGATACGCCATTTTTAAATCCTCCGGTTATGGATGAAGTAAGAGGTAAGAAGTAAGGGGGAAGAGATGGAAAACCAGCGGGACGGAGTTCCGTTCCATGCCTACACGTCGTATTTGGATAAATCGATTCCGGACGCCCCGACTTTTTCAAAAGCGGCAATAGCCTTGGTCAGAGTATCGTAATGAATTCTTTTGACTTCATCCATGCCGCCGATCAGCATCTCTGACTGGGCAAGCTGCTTCTGGATTTCTGCCTCAGGAAACATATTACCCGTGATCCGGTTCATTTCTCTGAGTTTTTCTTCGTCATACTTCCCGCAGGCATCCAGGTAAGCACGTGCCGCGCGGTATCGCTGCAAAATATTCGGCTGATTCAATGCGGTGTTCACGGTGACAGGTTCAGAGCGCGGCGCGGACGCAGAAGATGCGAACGGATCATACTTGCTCGGCAAATTGGCGATTGCTGCTTTGCGTCGTGCCTCGTTTTTACGTTTTTCCTTTTCTTCGGGATCCCGGAAATACCGGATGAATTTAATGAGTCCCCGGATCCCTATATAAGCACACAGAAGTCCAACCAGGTCTTCAAGAAACAAACCGAACGAGAATTCAGTCTCGCCCAAGACGGTTACTAAAAAGGCGCAAAGGAAAATTATCAGAGGAAGCCAGATAGCGATCGCAAAAAATAAAGTAGGACTGCTTCGCAAAAAGTCTCCGTATTTATCGTCTTTATCTTTCATAACGAGCCTCCGTATGCTATTGTTTGGCAAAAACCTTACAATTCCGAGAAAAAACGCATGTGCCGGAATCGGTGTTTACGGATTCGCGGCGGCTTCTTCGAGAAGGGAGTAGAGGTAGAGGCACAGGCTGTCGAGGTCGGTGTCGTAGGCGTTTCCGGGGCGGGATTCCTTCGGGGAGACGATGAGGGATGCCGCGCCCGAGCGGATGAGGTAGAGGCGGTTTCCCGCGCGGTTCTTGCGGATATACAGGAATTCCCCGGTTTCGCCCGGTCCGAAGACGATGCAGTCGCCCGGCACGAACCGGACGCGGCTGACGTAGGGCCTTCCGAGGACGGTGTCCGTCGCGGCAAAGCTCCGCCAGAGCTCGTGGATGCCGAGCGTCTTCGGGCAGTCGAGCGCACGAACGCCCGCCGCGCCGCCGTCATAGCGGTTCGGGGAGACGAACATGCGCAGGAAAGCGCCCGCGATCATGGCGGCGGTCCCGCAGGCGACGCAGAGGGGCGCGGGGAAGGGAAGGGATACGAGGGCGTCCCCGGTCCCGACCCAGTTGAGGAAGGCGCCGCCGAAGAGGAGGATCCACGAAAGGAGCCGCAGGAGGAAGTTCCCGAACCGCGCGCCGCCGGACAGCTTGCGCATCTGACCCGGCGCGCCGGAGAGGACCCGTTTCATGCGGACTTCTTCCGCCGTCGGACGGGCTTCGCCGCGGACCCGGGTGATCCAGATGTCGCGCAGCCCTGCCCAGATCGCCCAGATGAGGAAGAAGGTGAAGAGAGGAACGACGAGGAGAAAAAACACCGCGCCGACGATCTGTCCGAGGAGGGCAGGTTCCGACGGGAGGTATTTCGCGCCGTATGCGAGGAGGAATCCGACGGCGCAGAGGATCAGCGGAGCGATAAATCGTTTCAAAAAGCGTTTCATGGCGTCATCCTGTTCTTTCTTTGGAGGGAAGGATCATTCCTTCCCGTTCCAGCAGTAGGTGCAGAGCTGGCATTCCGGCAGTCCGATCGCGCGGACGATCCCTTCGAGGGACTGGAATTCCAGCGAGGCGAAATTCAGTTTGTCGCAGATCGCCCGGCGCAGACGCTTGCCGCGTTCGGTCTTTCCGTCGCTGTATTCTTCGATGTGACGGAAGCCTTCCTCGCCCTCGAGCTCCATGATCGTCCGGCGGGCGATGAGCTCCATTTCGCTGTTCGAGCGGGAGAAGTTCAGATATTTGCAGGCATACATGATCGGCGGGCAGGCGGAGCGCATGTGGACGGACTTGGCGCCGTTGTCGTAGAGAAATTCGACCGTCTCCTTGAGCTGCGTGCCGCGGACGATGGAGTCGTCGACGAAGAGGAGGTTCTTGTCCTCGATGAGCTCGGTGACCGGGATCTGCTTCATCTTCGCGACCTTGTTGCGCTCGTTCTGGCGCGTGGGCATGAAGGAGCGGGACCACGAGGGGGTGTACTTGATGAACGGGCGGGCGAAGGGGATGCTGCTGCGGTTGGCGTATCCGATCGCGTGCGGGGTGCCGGAATCCGGAACGCCGCTGACGTAGTCGATGCCCTCGGTATTGCCGGCTTCGCGGTCCGCCTCCGCCATGATCTCGCCGTTGCGGTAGCGCATGGTTTCGACGTTGACGCCCTCGTAGGAGGAGTTCGGATACCCGTAGTAGGACCAGAGGAAGGAGCAGATGCGCATCTTCTCACCGGGCGGGGAGAGCTGGGTGACGCCGTCCGCCGTGACCCGCACGATCTCGCCCGGGCCGAGTTCTTTGATCTTGGCGTATCCGAGCTTTTCGTAGGCGAAGGACTCGAAGGACACGCAGCAGCCGTCCTCTCCCTGGCCCGCGAGAATGGGCAGGCGTCCGAGGCGGTCACGCGCGGCGATGATCGATCCATCGTCGCAGAGGATGAGGATGGAAGCGGTCCCGACGATCTTTTCCTGCGCGAAGCGGATGCCCTCGACGAAGTCGTCCTTCTGGTTGATGAGGGCGGCCGTGAGTTCCGTGGCGTTCACCGCGCCGCCGGTCATGGCGTCGAAGTGGTCGCCCGTCCTCGAGAGGTAGTCGCGCAGAAGAGCGGCGGCATTCTGGATCACGCCGATCATGCAGATCGCGTAGGTGCCGAGGCGGGAGCGGATCAGGAGGGGCTGCGGATCGTAGTCGCTGATGCATCCGATCGCGGAGACGCCCTGCATCTCGTCGTAGATGTGCTCGAACTTCGTGCGGAACGGGGAATTCTCGATGTTGTGAATCTCCCGCTGCAGCCCGATCACGGGGTCCCATGCCGCGACACCCCCGCGGTGCGTGCCGAGGTGGGTGTGGTAGTCCGTTCCGAAGAATACGTCAGAGATCGCGTCGCGGCGGCAGGCCGCACCAAAAAATCCGCCCATAAAAGAGTCCTCCATGAAAATACAAAAGGGCGCACGGATGCGGTGGAGAGTCCCGTGTGCCCAGACGGTCGGCGTCACATTCTTTGTTTCACGCGGTGTCGGGCCGCCCGGTCAGATGGGGAAGGGGAGGCTTCGTTCCGCCTGCGTCAACGCTCTGTCGGGGGCGCGCGCATTTCCGTCAGTCGCAAAGAACGGTATGAGATTATCATCCATAGTATAGCATCCTGCCGTCCGCTTGTCAAGTCGCAATTCTGTTAAAATTTCGCGTTTCCCCGACGGGATTTTCGTGGCTGCCAAGAAAAGAATGAACACTTTGTAAACAGTCGCCTCCGTTCATTGACAGAATCGAAGAGCTGATTTATAATAATGATGTAGAGATATGCGGATAGGCTGAGAATCCCGGAATTTTTCCGGACGAGGCGGGAACTTTTTTCCTGTTTCCGGCGTCTAAGGAATGTTCCCGGTCCGCAGACCATCCCAATTTGATCCACATACAGAAAGGAACCCGATATGAAGAAACTTCTCTCCCTTGTGCTTGCGGTCCTGATGCTCGCGTCCCTCACGCTCTCGGTCTCCGCAGCCACCGCCGGCGCGGATCTCTCGTCCGTTCTCTCGTACCTGTACGGCAGCCGCGTGTACACGGTCGACGACCTCGCCGCCTATTACAGCGCCTACGGCAGAGGCTACTATGACGGTCTCATCACCCGCTGGATCGATACCTGCCCCGACGAAAAGTGCAGCGGCGCCGCCACGTTCATTGTGGAAGACGGCGTGATCAAGTGGGCCTGCCCGACCTGCGGCAAGTCCGGCGTGATCTCCGCGCCTCAGCCGGAGAAGACCGACAAGGACAAGACGCCCGTCACGACGTCCGTTGTCTGCCCGACCTGCAAGAAGTCCGATCACCTCGAATATGTCACCACGACGGTGGTCGACGGCGAGCTGAAGGACGTCTACGTCTGCACGAAGTGCCTCGAAGTCGTATACGCGAAGTATACCAAAGAATCTTCCGTCCCTTACAATCCTTACAATTACAATTACTACGGCTATTATGACTTCTACTTTGAGAAGACGATCAAGTGCCATCACAACGAGAACGGCAAGTTCTGCCAGAAGGATGCCGAGATCCAGCCCCCTCTCACCGTGAAGGGCGATAAGATCGTTGCGACCTACAAGTGCCCGGACGGACACATCACCGAGCATTCCGTCGACAAAGACGAATACATCCCGACGTACACCGTTTCCGTCGTGGCGGCGACCGGCGGTGATTCTTCCGTCCGCGGCGGCACGAGCGCGAAATACGGCGAGACCAAGACCGTCGTCTTCTATCCGAAGACCGGCTATGCCCTCTCCGGCGTCCTCGTGAACGGCGTAAGCGTTGCCTTCAAGAACAACGAAGTCTCCTTCGCTGTGTACGGTCCCGTCACCGTCCGCCCGACCTTCGCGAAGATCGCGGATCTGAAAACCTACACCATCACGGCCTCTGCGACCGGCAACGGCAAGATCACCGCGCTGAAGAACTCCGCGAACCTCTCCTCCTCTGCCAAGGTCGAAGCGAAAAACGCGGATACCGTCGCCTTCAACTTCATCCCCTCCGGGAAGAACTACCGCGTCTCCGACGTCAAGGTTGACGGCAAATCCGTCGGCGCCGTGTCGACCTACTCCTTCAAGAATCTCAGCGCGGACCACAAGGTGGAAGTCACCTTTGCGTGGAAGTCTCCGTATAACGACGTGATCGAGCGCTATCTCCCCGCTGTCGAATTCGTGACCGAATCCGGCATCATGGGCGCGTACTCCGCGGGCAACTTCAGCGGAACCATCGGGATCACCGCGGACGATCTCGTCTGCGCGCTCGCCGAGCTGACCGACACCGCGCAGGTCCTCTCCGACAACGCCGCGCGCCGCGCCTGGATCACCGCGAACGGGATCGCGAAGGGCGTTGACCTCACGAAGACCTGCGACGTGCAGACCGCCTGCACGATCGTCGTGGATTACCTGAAGGTCATCGAACAGAAGAACGCCGTGACCTTCGTCAAGCTCGACAAGACCGCTTCCGTCAAGGATGCGACCGTCGCTCTGAATCTCGCCACCGCGAAGACGTTCGACGCGAACCGCGCCCTCAACCGCTACGACCTCGCCGCTATCTGCCGCCTGATCGCGCGTCTTGAGTACATGGGCTGAGCCTGAACACCAACCGAACAAACCCGGGAGGGGCCGTCACGGTCCCTCCTTTTGTTATGAATTTGCGGTTGCCGACGCAAAAGAGCTGCCCCGATGAAGGACAGCTCTCTTTTCGTTATGATTCGGATCCCGCGTCAGCCGGATGCGCCGGGACTCAGAACGGGTTCTCCGTCGCGTACTTTGCGCAGGCGGGCTGATTGTACCCGATCTTCTCCGCGCCGAGGTACTTGAAGACCTCGAACAGCGCCTTCCCGTAGTGTCCGAACGCGACCGCGCCGTGATGCGGGAATCCGTTCTCGATCAGGACGTGGCGGTAGAAGCGGCCCATCTCGTGGATCGCGAACACGCCGACGCCGCCGAAGGAACGCGTTGCCACCGGCAGAACCTCGCCCTCCGCCACGTAGGCGTAGAGGTGGTTGTCCGCCGTGGACTGCAGACGGTAGAAGGTGATGTCGCCGGGGACGATGTCGCCTTCGAGCGTGCCGTTGGTGACCTCGACCGGGAGGCTGCGCGCCATGATCATCTGGTACTTCATCGTCGGGCTGCAGAGCTTCTTCGAGCAGGTGTTGCCGCAGTGGAAGCCCATGAAGGTGTCGTGGAACTTGTAGTCGAATCTGCCTTCGATCTCGGCCCTGTACACGTCCTCGGGGACCGTGTTGTTGATGTCGAGCAGGGTGACGATGTCCTCGCTGACGCACGCGCCGATGTACTCGGAGAGGCATCCGTAGATGTCGACCTCGCAGCTCACCGGGATGCCGCGGCCCGTCAGGCGGGAGTTGACGTAGCAGGGCACGAAGCCGAACTGCGTCTGGAACGCCGGCCAGCACTTGCCCGCGATGGCGACGTACTTGCGGCTGCCCTTGTGCGCTTCGACCCAGTCGAGGAGGGTGAGTTCATACTGCGCGAGCTTTTCGAGGATCTCGGGCTTCTTGTTGCCCTCTCCGAGCTCCGCCTTCATATCGGCCACAACGGCGGGGATCCGCTCGTCGCCGGCGTGCTTGCCAAACGCCTCGAAGAGGT
>JAFZPN010000008.1 GCA_017550315.1 Clostridia bacterium | reverse complement strand
GACTGTAAATATTACTTGCCACATAGTTCTTCTGATCATCCGCTACCTTCAAATCAATCAGATCGTCAAAATTGAAATAATCCACTTTCACAAGTCTGATATTTTTGCTTTCTGATTCCATTTCTTAACTCCTCCTCAAATCACGATTTGTTTAATTCTATCTCCATGAAAAACCGCCCCGGAATCGCTTCCGGAGCGGTTTTCTGCCGGAGAAGGTGGGATTTGAACCCACGCAGCGCTATTAACGCCCTACGAGATTTCGAGTCACGCCTCTTCGACCTCTTGAGTACTTCTCCGTATATGTCCACCCGATAAAAATCGGGAAAACAAGCTATTCATTTTTTCTTAGAACTTATATTAGAACTGCGGTTTTCAGAAAGTTTTGAAGGCGGGCAAAATCCAAGCGATGTAAGGACCTGAAGGAATTTGGTACACCAGTCGCCGAACGGATTTCGAGTCACGCCTCTTCGACCTCTTGAGTACTTCTCCGTGTATGTCCACCCGGGAAACCCGGGAAAACACGCTGTTCAGTTGTTTGGGAAATCTGATAGAAAACTGTCTACTGCGCATCCTGACCGCCGCAGGTCCGATTCCCCGCGAGACCGGGCGGTGTAAGGATTCCGGAAAAGCGCCGAGGGACGAAGGCACCCGGATTTCGAGTCACGCCTCTTCGACCTCTTGAGTACTTCTCCGTGCCGATATAGTATATCACACCCGCCCGGATTATGCAAGAGGTTTCTCGAAAAACCGGCGAAAAAACTATCCATAAATCACACGCGGGGATCCGTCTTTCTCTGTCACCGGGGATCGGCTTCACACCCGAGTGGATCTCTGAAAGCGGAACACGTTCCACGATTCCTTCCGCAGGCGCGCGGTGAGGAGCCCGCCCTCCGCCCGGGTGTCCGGATTCGGATGCGGCAGGATCCGGCCGGGATCGTCCCAGGTATTCGCGTCGTCCGGGTTTTTCGCGAACATCTCGATATGCTCCCGGAACTGCCATCCCTCGAATCCCCTGGCATCGAGGCGCATCTCCTGATCCTCATCGAGATCCGCGTTGATGACAAAGAGATTCAGCTCCCCTGCCTCCTCGTCGAGCGCGGCCGCCGCCTGCACGGTCATCGCCTTCTCGAAGCCGCCGTACTGGTTCATATCGTCGATGGCGTATCCCGGGACGTCGTACGTCTCGCACGCGACCTCACAGCAGAGCGAGACGCCCTTCGCCAGCCCGATCATATGGGAAAAGGGATAATACGCCGCGCCCTTCCAGACGTGCTCCCGGTCCGTGGCACACAGCGTGCCGAGTCCGCCGGTGGCACAGCCGATCTTGATCCGGTCCGCGTGACGCAGCATCACGAGCATGGTGCTTGCCGTCCCGAGCGCCTGCAGCATTTCACGGCTTCTCGGACGTGGACGCCGCGCACTCCAGTCGTCCGGATCGTGGTGACGGTAGGTCCTCGCAGGATTGAAAACGCCGAACATATCTGCGTTCTGCCGTCCCCCGAGACCGAGATGCGCCTCGCCGCGGGGCCGGAACATGCTGCCGTATTCGTCGAGCGCGAGCATCATGGTCTTCTTCGTGCGCAGCTTCGTCTGCACATAGTCGCAGAGCGCGATCTCCGTCCGGATATACTGCTCGAACGCCTGATACCCCGCGAGCAGGGCCTCGGGCAGATCGGGCGGCGCGGAATGATAGTGGTGCAGGGAGATATAGTCCACGGCTGCGTAACACTCTTCGAGGACTTCGCGGTCCCAGTCCGGGTAGTGATTCAAAAAGGGAGAGCTCGACACGCAGGCAATCGTCTCGATCGTGGGATCCACCCACTTCATCGCTTTGCTCGTCTCATGCGCCAGAACGCCGTACCCGCGCGGATCCTTCTCCCACGAGGCGATCTGCCAGGAGCCGTCCATTTCGTTGCCGAGACACCAGGTCCGGACGCGGTAGGGCTCCGCATGGCCGTTTTTACGCCGTAAATCCGACCACCACGTTCCGCCGGGGAAATTCGTATACTCTACGCAGTCCGCGGCGTCCTGCAGGGTCCCCGTTCCGAGGTTGACCGTATAGATCGCTTCGGCTCCCGCCTTTTCCGCCCAGCGGAGATACTCGTCGTGTCCCACGTCGTTCGGGATGTACTGCGCCCATGCCAGATCGAGGTGGGTCTTCCGGCTGTCCCGGGGACCAATCGAGTCCTTCCACTGCCATCCGGAGACGAAATTGCCGCCCGGCATGCGCACCGCGGGGATCTTCGCTTCTTTCAGCGCGGTATAGAAATCCCGGCGCATGCCCTCGTCGTCCGCCGTCGGATGCTTCGGGTTGTACATGCTCCCGTTGACCATCGATCCGATCGGCTCAAGAAAAGCGCCGAAGAGGCGGGGAGAGATCTCCCCGATCCGGAAATCCGGATGAACGGTGATACGTGCCTTTTTCATGTGACTCCCTTCCCTTTCGTTCTGCTGCAGGCGCAGCGTTTATAATCTTTGTTCATTCAATGCCGATCGGAACACACGACTTCCCCGAATGCGGTCAGGCTGACGAGCCCGGGCGTGATCCCGTCGGGGGAACCGAGGATCCTCAAGCGCACGCCGCGGGCCCTGACCTCCTCCGTCTCCCGGTAGTCGATCGGGAGGTCTTCTTCGTTCTCCGACGCGTCGATCAGCGTCTGCCAGTTTGCAAGCCCCGGATCCTCCGCATATTCCACGACATACCGGAACGGGCCGGGATCGATGCCCTTCGCCGTTTCCATCCCGATATCCCGCCAGATCAGCCGGATGGCGCGGATCGTGAACCGGGTCGCTCTTCCCGGCTGTCCGAGGGGGAAGGTGATCGCGGGTTCCGGATCATCGTCCGCAGGCTGCCACCACGTCAGGACGCTGTCATCGGAGGCATAGAGCGGATCCCTGCCGGGCGCATGGCTCGTGCCCACCGGACGCTGCATAAAAGTCAGGGGCAGCCAGCCCGTGCCGTTGCCCTGTTCGGGATACGGCAGGACGCCGGGTGCGAACTGGGGAATATCCGTCACCTCGGGACAGTAGAGTTCCCCGTCCTTGTCGATCCCGACCGGATCCATCCCGATCCGCCGTTCATACATGTGGTGGTAACAGAACAGGCAGGTGTAGAACGTCCAGAGCGTGCCGCCCGGTCCGTCTACGAGGCATCCGTGCCCCGCGCCGCGCATCAGTCCATGGGTCTTGCGGGTCAGCGGATCGTGATTCTTCTGTGGGTGAAATCCGGAGAGCGGCCCCTCGTCCGAGACGGCGATCCCGCTGGCGTAAGTCGCATACTCCGTCCCCGAGCCGGAGTAGAGCAGATAATACCGCGTGCCGATCTTCTTCACCCACTGGCCCTCGACCCAGCCCATGCGCCGATTCTCGTTGTGCTCTCCGATCCGCTGCCATTCGATTTTCGGATCGAACCGGTTGAGCATCACGGGCTCCCCGCGCATCTGCCACAGTCGGTCCGGATCCATCTCCACGCCCGCGGTGCCGGTGACGAGTTCAATATCCTCGCCCTCCGCCGGGGCGCCGCAGTACGTCCAGTACAGGTACAACCGGTCTCCGTCCGCGAGAAAGCATGGATCCGGCACCGGGCAGACGTTCCCGTGAGAATCCGTGATCTCCCCGCATTTTTCGAACGGGCCGAGGGGCGAGTCCGCGCAGTACATTTCTTTCACCGAATGTCCGGTGAGGTACCACTTTCCGCGGAATTTCACCACGGCGGGACTGTACCGCAGATGAGGCACACCGATGTCGACGTGCTTCCAGTGCACGAAATCTTCCGATACCCATGCGACGGCGTAGGAGGGATAGAGGATCCAGCGCCCGTTGTCGTACACGACGCTCGGGTCGGAGATCGAGCGGTAATCCGGGAAATCCGCGGGATCGGCCTTTGTCAGGTCCGTGTCCAGCCAGCGGCCCGACGGGAGATCCGGGAGGGAGAGCGGATTACAGTAGGTGGCGGCGGGCATGGTCAATTCCCCTTTCCGCGGCTCAGCGCCGGAGATTCTGAATATACGATACGGCGCGGCGGTAATGATCGAGGCTCGGCAGGTGCTCGATGATCATCGGCATGTCGGGATTGACCCGCTCGGCTTCGTCGATGTAGTACCCGAGATCCACCCCGCCGGTCCCGCACTCCGTTTCCCGGATCTCCACCGTCAGGCTGTGGTCGAGGATCGCGTCCTTCACGTGGCAGCTGCAGATATGCTCCCCGAGGAGGGAGAACATGCGGCGGATGAGATCGCGATGGTACACATACACCCGGGGCGAGACGAGCAGGTTGACGATGTCGACGTGGACGCCGAAGCCGGGACGGTCGATCTCGTCGAAGAGCGATTGGTAGCTCTCCGGCGAATCCGGAAGCATGTGCGGCATGGGTTCGAGGGCGTATTTCGTCCGCACGGGCTTCACGGTGTCGAGCAGTTCCCGCACAAAGGAAACGATCTCCGCCCGGGTCTCGTCGGAATAATTCTCGATGTAGCTCCCGTCCCAGACCGGACCGGCCGCGCCGCTGATATCCACGCAGCAGACCGCGCCGACATATTCCGCGAGCTCGAGCTGGCGCAGACAGTGGAGGCGGTTCTCCTTCCGCTTCGCCGGATCCGGGTCCATCAGATTGCACCACGCGCCGACTTCCGAAATGACCAGGCCGGATGCGCGGGCCGCTTCGGCATAGCGATCGATGAGGGCGGTCTCCGCCTTCCAGTTCAGCGGAAAGACGACCGCGCCGAGACCCGCTTCCCGGTGCCGTTCTGCCCATTCTTCGGGGGAGCTGTGCGGAAATGCCGCTGCGATTCCGAGACGCATATTGGATCCCTCCGTTTCACATGATTCTGTCCGTCATCCGCGCGCTGTCAGGAATTCCCCGCCGGGATATCTGCGAACGCCGCATAATACCGCCGGCCGAGCTCATAGACCGAACGGCGGGAGAAATGGATGGGATCCTCCCAGCCGAGCGGATTCCGATGCAGCTCTTGCATATTGGACAACAGATCGCCCGTCTCCACGAACGCGCCGAAACCGCAGTCGCGGCAGACCGCCCGGATCGCATCCACGACCGGCGTGCAGATCGCAAGGTTGGCGTTCTTCCAGTGCGCGACGAAATCCCCGGCGACAAAGGGAAGATCTTCCCGGCAGACCGCCGCGCGCGTGCCCTTTACGAGGGTCATGAGGTTTTGATAATGCTCTTCATACGTCGCGTTCAGACCGGCGTCCGTCTCTCCCTGATGCCAGAGAAGCGCGATCGGGCGGTTCTCCGGATTCAGCGCCTGTACGGTCCGGATCATGTCGAGCATGCGCAGATACAGGTCGTCCTCCGGCTTCCAGTGACCGTCCCGGAACCCGGTCCCGCCGATCGCCGCGCGCAGGATCAGGAGCTTCCGACCCTCGGAAAGACGTCCGGCGCGGAGATATTCCCGGGCAAAGGCAAACGAGAAATTGCTCTGGATCTCGTTGCCCGTCACCTTTTCCGCCGCCAGGGAGATGGTGAAATTCTCGTTCAGGGTCCAGACCCTCTCGTCGGGCTGCCACGGATCGTCCACCGGTCCGAAGCCGTATCCCTCCGCATTGGACTGCCCTGCCTGGATCACGAAATCAAACGCTTCTTTGATAAAGTCTTTCAGCATGTCAGGAATCCTTTCTGCATGAAAATATCTGTCCGGAATCCGGTGAGGACGCGCCGCATCCTCCGGAAACTGTGTTCAGTTTATGATATCAAAAAACGACGGATTCGTCAAGCCTTCCGTGGGAACTTTTTCGCGCGGTCCCCCGCCGGTTTTCCCGGGATCCGATTGACATCCGCGCGCCGGCTTGCTATAATAGGGACAAGAAGACTTGCCGCCCGGCAGGCCGTATGTCCGAGCCTTTTCACCTTTACATCAACGGAGGACACATCATGAAGCCCAATCCCCTGGTCCATGAACCCATCATTCCCTGCAATCCGCCCGTCTGCCGCGCATACCGCGCCCTGGGCGATCCCGGTCCCCTCGACGGAGATCTCACGAAGCCCTTCTGGCAGCGCGGCGAATGGCTGACCGATTTCCACGACATCGAAGGGGACAGCCTTCCGAAGCCGTGGAAGGCGACGCGCGTCAAGGTCCTCTGGAACGACGAGGCCCTCTTCATCGGCGCGGAGCTGACGGACGACCAAATCTGGGCGACCGTCACCGAGCGCGACGACGTGATCTTCGCCGACAACGATTTCGAGGTCTTCCTCGCGCCGCAGGACTCGAGCCACCGGTATTACGAGCTCGAAATGAACGCCCTGAACACCGTCTGGGATCTCTACATGGAATGCCCGCAGCGCGACAACACCCGGCGGATCATCAGCTGGGACGTGCGCGGGCTCGAGAGCGCGGTGAAAATCGCAGGAGAGCTGAATAATCCCGCGGCGGACAACCGGTTCTGGTCGCTTGAGCTCAAGCTGCCGTGGTTCTCCTTCCGCGAATGCCCGCCCGGACATTGCAAGCCCGACCGCCTCGCGCCCGTCCCCGGCGAGACCTGGCGGATGGATTTCTCGCGCGTCGAGTGGGAAGTGGACGTCATCGACGGGAAATACGTCAAGCGCAAGGGTCCGAACGGCCGTCCCCTGCCCGAGCACAACTGGCTCTGGGCGCCGACCGGGGTGATCGACGCGCACATGCCCGAGATGTGGGGCTATCTCGTCTTCACGGAAGAGGGCGAGGACTATGCGCTGCCCGCGGAGGACCGGATGAAGTTCGCGCTCCGCCGGCTCTACTACCGCGAGCATGCCCATGCCTGCAAAACCGGCGCGTTCACCAAAGACGCCGCAGCCCTCCTCGGTGCGGAAGCGGAGGAATACGCCATCCGCGCGTACACGACGCCATCGCTCTTTGAAGGGACCGCCGCGTGGCAGGGTGAGACCTGGCACATCGATCAGGACGGCTATCTCTGGCGCGGCGACGACCGCTGAATCGCCGTCGGATTGCACAAAAGCGATCCTTTCCGTTTAGCCAAACAATACAAAATTCCGATTTTTCAGAACTGTTCCGCGCGCTCTTGACAGACGCCCGCGGTTGTGCTATGATAGGCACTCGGTAGAGATCCCATATCATCCGGCCGAGGCAAATCATGCAGAAAGCAATCGCGATCCCGAAGAAGCGTCACGCCGCGGAAGCAGCGGAACACGCCGTATCCTTCCTCAAAAAGAACACCGTCATGTGCATCGCCGCCCTTCTGGCTGTCATGACGGTTTTCCTCGTTCCTCCGGACACGCGCTATGCCGGGTATGTCGACTACAAGACCCTCGCCTGCCTCTTCTGCACCCTCGCCGTCGTCGCGGCCTTGAAGGACATCCGGTTCTTCTACATCCTCGCGAAGAACATCGTGCGCCTCTTCCGGAACACCCGCGCCTGCGTCCTCGCGCTCGTTTGGATCACCTTCCTCGGCTCCATGCTCATCGCGAACGACATGGCGCTGCTCACGTTCCTGCCTCTGAGCTACTACGTCCTGAAGGACTGCGGGCGGCAGAAGACCGTCGCGTTCAGCTTCGTGATGCAGACGGTTGCCGCAAATCTCGGCGGCATGCTCACGCCGTTCGGCAATCCGCAGAACCTCTACCTCTACACCCGCTTCAACATTCCGACGGGCGCGTTCACCTGGACGATGCTTCCCTCATTCTGCCTCTCCGTGCTGCTCATCACAGCGGCCTGCCTGGTCTTCGTGAAGCCGGAGCCGCTCACGGTAGCCGACGAGGCGATCCGGTTCGATAAATCCCGCAGCGTTCTCTATGCCATCCTCTTCCTCGTCTCCGTGCTGATGGTCTTCCGGGCGATCCCCTACGCCGCCGGGCTTCTCATCATCACCGTATCGCTGCTCGTCCTCGACCGGCACGCCGTCTCCTCGGTCGACTATCCGCTCCTCTTCACCTTCGTGTTCTTCTTCATCTTCGCGGGGAACGCGGCGCGGCTCGACATCGTGCGGGATACCCTCGGCACGCTTCTCAACAAGAACGTCGTGCTCTTCTCTTCCCTCTCCTGCCAGTTCATCAGCAACGTCCCCTCGGCGATCCTGCTCTCGAACTTCACCGAAAACTGGCGCGAGCTCCTCGTCGGCGTGAACGTCGGCAGCGTCGGGACGCTCATCTCCTCCCTCGCAAGCCTCATCACGTTCCGCGAATACACGGTCCGCTATCCGGGTCACACGAAGGGGTATTTCCTCCTCTATACGGCGGTGAGCTTCGTCTTCCTCGGCGTCCTTCTCGCCTTCAACCTCCTCCTGTTCCACGGCTGATGATCCCCGATCGGTCCTTCCCGTCCGCTCCCCGGGCGGGATTTTTTCATTTCTCCGGCCATTGGCGAAAAATACGTTGACACCGCGCCGTGAGACTGGTATAATAGAGAAAACGAAACAGGGAGAACGATGCCATGAACGATCCAAACGCCCTCGCCTGGGATGCGCCTTCGCTCGCCGAAGCGTTCGGCGCACGATTCCGCGTCGGAGCCGCCGTCAACACCTGGAACCTCGACCCAGAATCCCCCGCCTGCGCCGCGATCCTGCGGCAGTTCCATATCCTGACTTTAGAAAACGAATCCAAGCCGATCAATCTTCAGCCCGAGGAGGGACATTTCGTCTTCGAGAAGTTCGACCGCTTCGCCGCCTTCGGTCAGGCCAACGGGATCGCGCTCCGCGGACACACGCTCGTGTGGCACGGGCAGGTCCCGATGTGGTTCTTTGAAGGGGAAAACGGCGCCCCGGCGACAAAGGATCAGCTCCTCTCGCGGATGCGGACGCACATTTCGACCGTCGTCTCACGCTATCGCGGGAAGATCGCGACGTGGGACGTGCTCAACGAGGTCCTGCGGGATGAGGGCGGTCTGCGCGAATCCCGGTGGTATAAGATCGCCGGGCGGGACTACATCCCCGAGGCGTTCCTCGCGGCGCACGAAGCCGATCCGGATGCGCGGCTGCTCATCAATGACTACAATCTCGAATCCTCCGAGGCGAAGGCGGACACCATGGTCTCCCTCGTCGAGGGGCTTCTCCGGGAGGGCATCCCGGTCGGCGGCGTCGGTTTGCAGATGCATCTCTCGCTCTACACCGATCTCGAGCTCCTGAAGAAGAACGTGCGGAAGATCGCGGCGCTGCGCAAGCTCGATTCCGCGCTCCGGCTGGAGGTGACCGAGCTCGACGTCTCATGCTACCGCTTCGACGACACGGCGGAGGACCTCGACTGGACCCCGGCGCTCGAAGAGGCGTTCCGCACAAAATACACGGAGCTCTTCCGCTTCTACACGGAACTTGCGGACGAGGGGACGCTCGACACAGTCGTCTTCTGGGGACTCAGCGACGCGGTCTCGTGGCTCAACGGATTCCCGCGGCGGCACAAGAACTATCCCCTGCTCATCGGACGCGGCTGGCGCGTCAAACCCGCATTCTACGACGTCCTCGCGCTCGCGGGGAACACAGAGGAGGCCTGACAACATGACACTTCGCGAACGCGCGCTTGCCGCTCTGCAATGCAAAGTCCCGGACGCCATCCCAACCTTTGAGCTCGAATTCCAGCTCACCCCCGAGCTCCGCGGAAAAGGCATCGATTTTACCTCCAGCTGGGCTCTCGACCGCATGAACCTCTCCGAAAAGGAACGCGACGAGCGACTTTACCAGAACGCGGAACTGATGGTCTCGGTCTATTCGGAGCTCGAATACTCCATCTTCAACGTCGCATACCTGAACTATGAGGACGTGAAGAAGTCCGTGAAATGGATCAAGGAGCTCTCCGGCGACAAATTCCTGCTCACCCATCACGGCGACGGCACTTTCGCCATCCCGGACGGAAACGATATGTTCGAGTTCGCCTACCGCATCGCGGACGATCCGGACGAGGTGCACGCCCAGGCGCGGCGTATGGCGGACGGCGCGATCGAATACAACAAAAAGCTCTTCGACTGCGGGATCGAGAGCTTCATGCTCTGCTCGGACTACTGCTACAACTCCGGGCCGTTCCTCTCCCCGCAGATGTTCTCGGAATACATCACACCCTACCTCTACGACATCATCGACAACATCCGCAAGATGGGCGGCTACGCGATCAAGCACACGGACGGCAACATCATGCCGATCCTCGACCAGCTCATGGACTGCCGTCCGCACTGCATCCACTCCATCGACCCGATGGCGGGCGTGGACATCGCCGAGGTCAAGCGGCAGACCTACCCGCGCGGCATCGCGATGTGCGGGAACGTCAACTGCGCCCTGATGCAGACCGGCACGGACGAAGAAGTCCGGGAAAGCGCGCTCTACGCGATCCGGTCCGCCAAGCCCGGCGGCGGGTATATCTTCTCGACGAGCAATGTTCCCTTCCGCGGCCTCGATCTGAAACGATATCTGATGATCCTCGACATCTGGAAGGAAAACCGGTATTACAAAGAAGAAGACATGGTCTATCACGGATAAGAAAATCCCCCGGAGTTTGATCGCTCCGGGGGTTTTACTGTCTGAACGCCTGGTCCTTATCCTTCGAGCTTGCCGATGAGCTTGGTGAGGGTCTTTGCCCAGACCTTCTCATTGGATTTGAACTTCGAGGAGATCTCGCTGTTCTGGATGTTGTTGTAGAAGAAGCTCATGAGGTCGCCGACGGAATCGCCCCAGTAGAAGCAGAAGTCCGCGGTGATGCAGTCGTGGATCAGATCGATCATCTTCGCGGTCTCGGCGTCGCGGCTGTACTTGTTTTTCAGGGCGAGGTCATAGTAGGCGGGAATGACGATCTGGCTCGTCATGGAGCAGGTCGCCTCGAGAACCGTCGCGATCATCTCGATCTTATCCGTGGAGAGCGTCGTCGGGCAGCCGTACAGCGGAACGCCGTCGTACTGGTTGACGCGGTAGTTTTCCTGCTCCTCGTCGAACTTCGGGAGCGGGATGATCATGAAGTCGGAATCCATGTTGCGGATGATCTCGTTCCCCGCCATGCCGAAGGTGTTCGGGCAGAAGAGGACGCGGTCCTCGTTGAGCATCGTGATGCTGCCGTTGTCGAACGCTGCGTTCTCGAACATGTAGCCGTAATCGGTGGCGTAAAAGATCGTGTGCAGCTTATCGAAGACGTCGACTGTGTGCTCGCTGCCGAGAATGACCGTGTAGTTGCCGTCGTCATCGCGGCCGGTGTATTCCACGCCGTTGGCGAAGACCATACCGTTGAGGACATGGCCCTTTTGCATGATGACACCGAAGCAGTCCTCGAGATCGACCTGCGCGTTGCCGTTGAGGTCGCGGTAGACGTTCTCGCAGAGCTCGCTCATCTTGTCGAGGGTCCAGCCGCCTTCAAGGACGATGCCGTAGATGGATTCGCCCGGGAAGAAATCGTTCCACACGGTGGCATTGACGAACATGGCGTAGATGTACGAGATGAAGCTGTGCGTCATGTCGCCGGTCACCCAGAAGATATTGTCCTTGTAGTTGATGTTCTCGATGAAGAGCTGGCTCCAGTACGGCGCGTTGATGTTCACGATCCCGGTGACGCCGTTCTCGTTCAGCTTCATCATCTGACCGGACGCCGCGAGGGAGACGTTGAAGCGGGTGTGCGCGCAGAAGAGGTCGTATTCGTCGCTGCCGGCCGCCACCGCCTGGGTCGCCGCGGAGTTGAAGTTGCCGTAGCCGGTCTTCTCGCCGAGGACGAGCTTGACGTTGAGGCGCTCTTCGAGGGCGCGGTTCCGTTTCCAGTACGCTTCGTTGACGACGTCGCTGATGTCGTCGGTCTCCTCGTCCAGTTCGATGGACTTGGTCTCCTCGGAGGAGAGGAAATTGACCTCGTATCCGCCATAGTCGAGCGTTTCGGGAAGCGCGTCGAGGTAGCGCGGCTCGGTTTCGGCTTCCGCTTCGACGCCCGCCGTGGGATCGGCGCCGGTATTGGCCTCGGGCGCGTCGGGATCGTTTTGGGAGTTGGCGCAGGAGACGAGGGGCAAGAGGAGCAGCGCGGCGAGGATGAGGGCCAGGCCGCGGGTGAACGGATGGTTCATGGTGACCTCCTTGTCGGATCGAATATGCCGGTATCTGCCTCTATTATAGCGTAAAACCGGGGGGAATGCAAGGGATAATTCCATAAATCTGCGCGGACAAAAAGAAAAAGCCCGGAGGCTCTTTCTCATTTCGGTCAGCCGAACAGACGGGCGAAGATGTCGGACATCTCGCCGCGGGAGATGACGTAGGGGCTGTTCGCGAAGTTCCCCGCCCCGGCGACCCGGTCGATCAGCGTCTCGCGCTCGTCTGCGGGGATCGTGAGCGAGATGCCGGAGGCCTCGGGGATCTGGCGGATCATCTCCTCGGGCGTCGTCCCGAGCGCGTCGGCAAGGCGGCCTGCGCGGATGCGGCCTTCCGCGGTCAGCATGTTGTAGGTGAGGAACGCACCTTCAAAGATCGCGCAGGCTTCCCCGTGCGGCGTTCCGCGGGAGAGGGTCAGGCAGTAGCCGAGGGGATGCGGGAAGCCCGTGCCCGTGGTATCGATGGCGATGCCCGCCGCCGTCGCCGCGTAGGCCAGCCGTTCACGGTCCGCAGTCGTCCATCCGGTGCGGGTCCTCTGCCGGAAGAGGACGTCCCAGATCTCGCGCGCGGCATAGAGGGCAGCCTCGGCGGAGGAAGGCGTCGTTTTCGGGGAGAAGAAGCTCTCCATGGCGTGCGCCAGCGCATCGAGCGCGGTCGAAACGGTGTAGCGGTCGGAGAGGGTGGCGGTATAGCGCGGATCCACAAACGACGCGCGCGGATAGGCAGAGACGTCCTTGAACGTCTTTTTTCTCCGTCCGCCGTCGATGGTCAGCACGGAATAGCGGCAGGCTTCGCTTCCGGTCCCTGCCGTGGTCGGCACCGCGATGATCGGCAGGCAAGGCGCGGTCCGCTTCGTCTCGTCGTAAATCTCGTCGGCGGCGATCGTCGGATTCGCGGCGTACCCGGCGACGGCTTTCCCCGCATCGAGCGCGGATCCGCCTCCGATCGCGACGATGAAATCGCAGCCCTCGCGGACGGCGATTTGGGCAGCTTCCCGGCAGTCGGAAGCGGGCGGATTCTCCTTCACGCCGGTCCAGCGCACATAGGTGCATCCGGCTTTGCCGAGCGTATCGGCAACGTCGTCAAATGCGCCGCAGGCATCCGCTCCGTGCGCGCCGCTGACGATGAAAGCGCGGCGGCCGCAGGCGGAAAAGATTTCGGGATGCAGGGAGAGGCAGCCCTCACCCGTATAGATCGCGACGGGCTTGTAGGTCGAAAAGTCCATGATTTGCTCCGGTTTTGTTCCGTCCTTCCCGGGAATGGTTCGACAGACGGAAGTGGTTTCAGTTTCCCGGATATTTTATCATTTCTTCCCGGGAAAAGCAAGAGACGGAACAGCGAACATCCCGCGCGAATTCGGTCGGAAGTTGGCAATTCTCCACAAGAGCGCGCAAAGCCAAAAACCCCGCCGGGTCTCTCACCTGGCGGGGATGCTTGTATATCGGTTCAGCTCCTGATCTCGACGTCCGCGTGGTCGACGATGAACTCGTGGACGAGGTCGGCGAGAATGGTCTGGCGGATCAGCGGCTTGTCGTAGGTCTCCTCAAACGCTTCGAGGGAGGACATTTCGTAATACTTCGTCGCGTATTCCGTGGCGCGCTTCGTGTATTCATCCTCGCTCAGGGAGAGACCTTCGCGCCGCGCGATCGCGTAGACGATCATCTCTTCCTTGACCTTCTGCTCCGCTTCGGATTTCGCGGTCGTGTAGAACTCCTCCTCGGTCATCCCGTCGAAGAAGAGGGAGACGTAGGAAGCGAAATTCAGTCCCGTCACCTCGGCGTATGCCTGATTGGCCTCGACCACGGTGTTGTAATACTCGCTGACTTCGGCGTCGGGCCATTTGATGACCTCGGTGTTCTCATACACGATGTCCCATACCTGATCCGAGACGTACTGATAGTAGATGTCGCGGTAATAATCCTCGAGGCTCTGCCGCGCCGCGGCTTCGTATTCCGCCTTGGAGTTGTAGCCGAGATACGCCCGCACGAAATCCTCGGTGTATTCCGGAAGCTCCTGCTCGCAGACTTCGTGGACCGTGATCTCGAAGTGCACGTTCTCTCCGGCGTGTTCGGGGAACTGATAATAGGGATCCGGGAAGGTCAGATCGACCGAGATCGTGGACTCCGGCATCGCGCCGATGATCGCGTTCTCAAAGTCGTCGAAATAGGTCCCGGAGCCGAGCACCAGCTCCGCATCCTCCTCCGCGCCGCCGTCGAATTCTTCGCCGTCGATCGTCCCAACATAGTCAATATAGACGGTGTCGCCGATCTCCGCACCGCGGTCCGTGACGTCGGTCAGACGGGAGTAATAGGAGCGGGAGGACAGGATCTGCTGTTCGACCGCCTCGTCGGTCACTTCGATCTTGTAGCCGACGGCCGGAAGATTTTTATATTCCGCGAGGTTGATATATTCGGAAAGGTCGTAATTGTATTTCGCTGTCAGAAGGTCGTCCTCCGCCTTTTTGCATCCTGCGGCGCCGAGGCCGAGGATCAGAGCGGCGAGGGCGAGGGCCAGAATCTTTTTCATGGATCGCACCTGTCGTGGTAAAGTTGTCAGAAACAAATTATAGCACAGATTGAAGCGGAATGCAAGAGGTCGGAGGAATTTTCGCGCGTCTCACGCGGCTTTGTCCCGCCGGAGCAGGATCCGGGCCGTCGCACGCGCGGCGAGGATGCCGAACGCACCGTAGATCGCGAGGATGCGCAGGAAGCTGCCGACGATCGACGCGATCTCCGTGGAGGTGATGCCGGAATAGGTGAGGAGAAAATCGATGAGATACCAGATCTCCGCAAGGACGCGCGAGACGGCGTAGGGGAGGACGGAAAACGCGGCGGCGGTGAGCGGGGCGTATTTCGCCCGTTTGCGCGGGGATTCAACTGCGCGGTATCGCTTCCGGAACGCGAGAATCACCCAAAGTCCCGCGGCGGTGAAGACGGCTTCGTAGAGGAATTCCCCGAGGAGCCAGAAGACCGCGACGACACGGTAATCCCCGAGGTTCCCGGAGACGGTATCGATGACATAGCGCGCGGCGTAATCGAGGAAGGCTGCGGCGAGGCAGAGAAGGAAGAGCGGCACGAGCCGTCTGCCCCGGTAGGCAAACGCCGTGAGCGCGCCGAGTCCGACGGCCACCCGCAGCGCGGCGATGAGCTCGGCGCCGTAATCCGCGAGGGAGGCGAGCCACCCGGGGAAGGCGATGTCCGAAGCTGCGGCGGCGGCGAAATACGAAACGGCCCGTCCGGCGGCGGAAAGGATCAACAGAACGGCGAAAATGCAGAGGAGCGCGAGTCCCCCGCTCCGCTTCGGCTTGGTGGAAACGTTCATGATGTGCTCCCGGATGTGGGATGTGTCGGATGGGATTATAGCATATTTCCCCGCGGATTTCTTGCGGGAATTGTAAAAATTCTCGTGTTCAGGCTTTTTCGCAGACGCGGACCGTGCATCCGTCGAACCCGACCTCAACGGGCGTCCCATAGGTGTTCGCGGGACTCGGCGTGACGTCGACCGCGATCACGTTCTCGCCGGGGACGAGGAATTTCGTGATGTCGAGCGCGTACGGCCGGAAAAGGATCCTGCCCGCCGCTTTCCCGTTCACCGTCACATCCCCGGCGTCGTGCATCCCCTCGAAGGTCAGCACGGCGCGCCGGTCCTCCGCGGGCGTCCAGTCGAAGGTCATCCGGCCCTCGGTGAGCGAGACGATCTCGACGACATGTTCCTCTTCGGGATCGCCGAGAGTCGGCAGCGCGTCCGGATCGAACCCGATCACGAGGGCGGCATGTCCGGGGATCTCTGCCGGATAGGCAAATCCGCCGTCGCACATCTGTCCGGCGAGCGGCTCGACGGTCCCGGTGAAGGGATCGAAGCGGTACGCCGCCTGCGAGAGAGAGGTGATAAAGCGGCCCCGGATCAGCGCAAGCCCTTCGTTGATGAAGGAGAAAAACTCGCAGCCGGACTTCGTCATGTGGGTAAAGCGCAGATTGCCGTGCGTATCCCCGTCGAAGTAGTGCGGGCGGCGCGGCTTGATTCTCGCAAGGTAGCCGGCGAAATCGGACCCGCGGTAGAGGTGTCCGCCGTGGACCTCGAACTGTCCGAGCTTGGTGACGATCTCCGCGTTGAGGCGCAGTCGGCCCTCGATGAGAACGGTATCAAAGTGGTAGCGGTCGATCACGATGTGCCCGTCATCGTCCTCGATCCGCGCGCGCTCCATGAAGTCCTCGAGGGAGAGGTAGTGGAACGGACGCATTTCACGGTACAGATCGTCGACCGGCTTTACGGGCGTGTGCTCAGGCGAGCAGAGGACCGCGGCCTCCGGATTGTCCGAGCCCGTCGCATTCAGCCACGACATGCGCTTGATATACCCGGCGACCTTGCGGTAGTCCTTCCACCAGACCGACGCGGGCCCGACGTCCGGCGGTCTCTCCCCGAACTGCAGCGGCGTGCGGAGCGAATAGTAGAAGGCGTGCGGGAGGATCCACGAGATGCCGCGCGCGAAGAGGAAGTTTAAGTACCACATCATCTCATCCGGCGGGAAGTTCCACGGATTGCCGCGCTCCCCGCACACCCCGAAGGCTTCGACGGAAGAGCGGGAGATCCCCCGGTGACGGGCGGCGTCGGCAGCGGATTTCGCGAGGACGGAATCGGGCGCGCTCAGTTCCGTCCCCGGCTCGACCATGCGCCAGACGAGGTCCTGACCGGGAATATCGAAGTATTTCAGCGTGTCGCAGTCGCCGGATGCCGCCGGATGCCCCATCAGGGCGATCCCGTGTTCGCGGCACCAGCGGGAAAGCGGCGCGTAGAAGGCTTCCCCGAGGCGGCGGCGGACCGTTCCCGAATGGATGCGTTCGGCTTCGCGGCGCAGCTTTTTGTCCTCCGGCTCGAAGAAGAGCGCGGCGAGGTGGGAGAAGTCCCCGCCCATCTCGAAGAAGTCCTCGATCATGTCGTAGGACCACGGGATCCCGCCGTCGAGATGCGCGCACCGGCCCGTCACGGACGGCTCGTCTGTGAAGAAGCCGATGACGGTCTGCCCGAAGAATTCTTCGAGCGCGGCATAGTACTTTTCATGCGTGTGCCGGAGGAAGCATTCCGTCGCCGCGGGATTGAGCAGATCGGCGGCCTTCGGGGCGTTCGGCTGTCCGTCATCCTCGTCGGAAGAGAGGCCCCGGATCGTGCCGCCGGTATACCCGAGGACAAAGAGCCACGGCTGCCAGTCGCCCTCCGCGTTTTTCGGACGGTCGAGCTTCACGTCGGCGAGCTTGCCCTCGCGGAACAGGAGCCACAGACGGAATTGCGGATCCTCATCCTCCGGGATAGGCGCGCCTTTGGGGACGGCATAGAGACGGCGCGCGGCAAACCGGGGTTCCTCGCGGACGACCTCTCCGTGTGCAGAACCGGAGGGATACATGCCCTCGTCATAGAGGATCACGAGCATGAAGCGGCGCTTCGCCTCCTCGCAGACGGTCTTCACGAGGGCGAAATACTCGTCGGAGAGATAGCCGACGCCGCTCATGCCGAGGCGGGGATGGATTACGACGCCGTCGATCCCCTTGCGGTGGAACGCATCGAGCTGGCGCACCAGTTCCCCCGCGTCGAGGGTGTCGTTCCAGAACCAGAACGGCATGGGAGAATAGGTTGGGCCGGGGTTATGCCAGATTTCGCGGATAATATCAAACATGGAGGACTCTCCTGATCGCAGATTTATCGGAAGCTGCTCCTATTATACGCCAATCCGGCGCAAAATGCAAGGAAACGGACGAAAGAAGCGGACGATGCCCGGAAAAATCCGGTTCTTTTCGCCGTTTTCATTGACATCCGCGCCGGAAACATGTATAATACATAACGTATATAAGTTATCTCCGAAAGGATCATCATGATGAAAAAGCTCTCCAAGGGCAAAGTGTGGTGCTTTGCCATCGGTCAGTTCGGGTGGTCGATCCTCGCCGCGCTCATTTCCAGCTGGCTCGTAAACTATTACCAGCCGGACGAAACCGCGATCGCGGACGGTCAGATCCTCTTCATCCCGCAGGGCCGCGTCATCCTCGGCATCCTCACCATTCTCGGCGCGATCACCGCGTTCGGCCGCATATTCGACGCGATCACCGACCCGCTCGTTGCCTCTTCCTCCGATAAATGCAAGTTGAAGGACGGCCGCCGCATTCCGTTCATGCGCGTCGCTGCGATCCCCTTCGCGCTCACCTGCATCCTGACTTTCTGGTCCCCCGTGACCGGAACGAGCTGGGTCAACGCCGTCTTCCTCTTCGTCATGATCACGCTCTTCTACCTCTTCATGACGATGTACTGCACGCCGTACAACGCGCTGATTCCCGAGCTCGGCGCGGATCAGGAAACCCGCATGCTGATCTCGACGTCGATCTCCTTTACCTACATTGCCGGTATGGCCGTGGCGTACGTCGCGCCCGTGGTCTGGGGGATGTTTGAGGGCTTCCTGCCCCGTGTCACCGCCATCCGCGTAACCTTCACGATCATGAGCCTCATCGGTCTCGTGTGCATGTTCGTCCCGGTCTTCACGATCCGGGAAAAGGACTATGTCAACGCCAAGCCTTCCGAAGGGACCGCGCTCCATTCCCTCGGCGCGACCTTCCGAAACCATGACTTCCGCGTCTTCGTGGCTTCCGACATCGCCTACTTCCTCGGCATCACGATGTTCCAGACCGCCCTGCCCTTCTTCGTCACGTCCCTGCTCGGGCTCGACGAGAGCATGTCGACGGTGTATTTTGTGCTGATGACCGCCCTCTCCGTGCTCTTCTACATCCCCGTCAACAAGCTGACGCCGCGGTTCGGCAAGCGCAAGCTGATCCTCTGCGCGTTCGTCATCTTCACGGTGAGCTTCCTCTATACGGCGGCGTTCGGCAAGAATCTCCCGATCCCGCCGGCGGTCCAGGGCTATCTGCTCTGCGCGCTCGCCGCTCCTGCCATGGCGATCTTCGGGATCCTGCCGCAGGCCGTGGTGGCGGATATCGCGGAGTGCGACGCGATCGAGACGAAGGAAAACCGCGCCGGGATGTTCTACGCCGCGCGAACATTCGCTTTCAAGCTCGGCCAGTCCATCGCGATGCTGATGGTGACGGCGTTCGCGACGATCGGAACCGGCGGCCTCGGCTACCGTATCACGGCGATCGCGGCGGCATGCGTGTGCCTTCTCGGCGGCGTGCTGTTCTTCTTCTACAACGAAAAGAAGGTCTACGCGAAGATCCTCAGAAAGTAAACCGGCAGAACAAAATCCGGGCTGACGCATTTCCCGTGCGCCAGCCCTTTTTGCTTTTATTCCGTTTCTTTTCCGACGCGTTCGTAAGCAATGCCGCCCTCCGTACCGAGGATCGCGCGGACCCGGTCGCCCGTCGAGACCGTGCCGCCGAGCATCGCTTCGGAAAAGCTGTCCTCGATCCGCCTGGTGATGGCACGACGGAGGGGACGCGCGCCGTAAACGGGATCGAAGCCCTCCCGCGCGAGGCTTTCGATCACGTCCTCGCCGAACTCCACCGAGATGCCGAGCCCTTCGATCCGGGCGCGCACCTCGTCGAGCATCAGGGACGCGATCCGGGCGATATCCCGGTCGGTGAGCTTGTTGAATACGATCACCTCGTCGACGCGGTTGAGGAATTCCGGACGGAACGTGCGTTTCAGCGCTTCCGCGATGCCCGCGCGCATCTTCGCGTTCTCCGCCTCCGCGTTCGCCGCGTCGACAAAGCCGAGCCGTTTCGGTTCGGTGATGCCCTGCGCGCCGACGTTCGAGGTCATAATGACGACGGTATTGCGGAAATCCACCCGCCGTCCGCGCGAATCGGTCAGGCAGCCGTCCTCGAGGATCTGCAAAAGAATATTGAAGACGTCCGGATGCGCCTTTTCGATCTCGTCGAAGAGGACGACCGAATAGGGCTGACGCCGCACGCGCTCCGTGAGCTGGCCACCGTCGTCGTATCCGATATACCCGGGCGGCGAGCCGATCATCTTTGATACGCTGTGCTTTTCCATATATTCCGACATGTCGACCCGGATCATCGCCGAGGCGTCGCCGAACATCACGTCCGCAAGGGCTCTCGAGAGCTCGGTCTTCCCCACCCCGGTCGGTCCGAGGAAGAGGAAGGACCCGATCGGGCGGCGCGGATCCTTGAGCCCCATGCGTCCCCGGCGGATGGCGCGCGCGACGGCGTCGACCGCGGCGTCCTGCCCGATGATCCGCTCCTTGAGGATCGAATCGAGATGCAGCAGCCGCAGGGATTCCTCTTCGGCGAGCCGCTTGACGGGGATGTGCGTCCACGCGGTCACGATTTCGGCGATGTCGTCCGCGTCCACGGCCCCGACCTCGGTCTGCCGCGCGCCGGACCTGTGCGCCGCGAGATCGTCGGAGAGACGTTTTTCCTCGTCCCTTAGATGCGCCGCGCCTTCGTAGTCCTCGCCGAGGATCGCCTCCTCCTTCTCCGCCGTCACGTGCCGCAGCTTTTCTTCAAGTTCCTTCACGTCCGGCGGCGGGGTGAAACCGGCGATGCGCTTCTTGCTCGCTGCTTCGTCCACAAGGTCGATGGCTTTGTCGGGGAGATAGCGGTCCCCGATGTAGCGCACGGACAGCGCGACCGCCGCCCGGATCGCCTCGTCGGTGATTTTGAGTTTGTGGTGCGCCTCGTATTTGTCCCGCAGGCCGAAGAGGATCCGCTCCGCCTCCTCGAGCGTAGGTTCGCCGACCGTCACGGACTGGAACCTTCTTTCGAGCGCCGCGTCCCGTTCGATATGCTTGCGGTACTCATCGATGGTCGTCGCGCCGATCACCTGGATCTCGCCGCGCGCCAGTGCGGGCTTGAGGATATTCGCGGCGTCCACGGCCCCCTCCGCGCCTCCCGCGCCGATGATCGTGTGGATCTCGTCGATGAAGAGGATGACGGCGGGATTTTTCTTTACCTCGGCGAGGACGTTCTTCATCCGTTCCTCGAATTCGCCTCGATACTTGGCTCCCGCGACCATGGCGGAGAGATCGAGCGTCACGATGCGGCGTCCGGCGAGCGTCTCCGGGACCGCGTCCTCCGCGATGCGCTGGGCGAGCCCCTCGACGACCGCGGTTTTGCCGACGCCCGGCTCACCGATCAGGCAGGGATTGTTCTTCGTGCGCCGGGAGAGGATCTGCACGAGCCGCGCAGTCTCCTCCTCCCGCCCGATGATAGGGTCGAGCTTCCCTTCTCTGGCACGCTCGCACAGGTCGACGCCGTACTGCGAGAGGGTCTCGCCGAGGCCGTTCTGCTTTTTCACCGCGCTCTTCTGACGTTCTGCGCCTGCGCCGAGAGTCGCGAGGATCCCGCGTTTGACGTCGGACGGCGCGGATCCCGCTTCCCGGACGAGACGCGCGGCATAGCACTCCTCCTCGTCCATCGCGGCGAGCAGGAGGTGTTCGGTCCCGATGTAGCCGTGCCCCATCCCGACGGCAATGGAGGCGGACGCTTCGATGATCCGCTTCACGCGCGGGGTGATGTCGCCGGGGGACAGCGTCGAGGGCTCGCCGAATCCGACACTCTCCCCGATCTGGCGGCGGACCTTGTCGAAGGTGACGCTCTGCTCCTCGAGGACCCGCGCGGCGATCCCGTCCCGCTCCGCGAGAAGGCCGAGCAGGAGATGTTCGCTTCCCACGGAGGCGTGCCCCATCTCCGAGGCGAAATACAGCGCGCGGTTCAGCGCGTTCTGTGCTTTTTTGGTAAAACCGATGGTCATGATGACTCCTTTTTGGATGTGATGCGATTGCAAGAGGCATGAACGGAAAAAGCCGGAAGCTCTCGTCTCCCGGCTTTCGGCGGGTCTTTTAGTATAGGGTGTTTTCCGCCGGAATATTCAGTTTTTCACGCGATCAGAGGTGCATCGGTGCCTCTGCGAGGATCGAGCGCACCTTGGCGGCACGGCGTTCCCCGAGGGATTCCTTCGCGTCGAGATTCTCTGCAGCCGCGAGGGTGTGCGGCAGGCAGGTGAACATCGCTTCGTCCACCATACGCGTCGGCAGATCGACGAGCTTCATCCCCGCCGCCATGCGCATCGTCGAATACATGGAGACAAGCTCCGACGCGCCGAGGTTGTGCGTGTACATGAGCATGCCGTAGCTGCGGCGCGCCTTTTCCGCGAGTTTGCCCTTCTGCTCGTCGCCGATGCCGTCCCGGAGCTCGCGCTCCTTCGCGACCAGACGGTCCGCCGCCTCGGTGACGACCCGGACGGTTTCCTCTTCGCTCTGGCCCATCGTCTCGCGGTTTGAGATCAGATAGACACCGGTGGACAGGGCCCCCCCATCCATGGAGCGGAGGGAGATGCCCTCGCGGGACATGCGGAACGCGACCCTGGCGATCCAGCCGGTATCCGCCGCTGCCGGAAGATGCGCGGTGACGGATGCCTTCATGCCGGTGCCCATTTCGGACGGATCGTGCGTGACATAGCCGAACTTTTCCGTGAACGCGATCGGGAGGGCCGCGTCGAGTTTGGCTTCGGCTTCAAACGCCATGGCGAGCGCGGCGTTCAGATCGTTGCCCGGCACCACCGCCGTGATCGTCACGTGATCCTCGCCGCCCACCGCGACGGTCAGCGACTGGTCCGCGTTCTGCAGGAGGACGGCCGGGCCCTTCTTCTCGGCGAGCACACGGGAGATCACATGCTGTTCCGCCGTCGCACGCCGCTCTTCCTCGCTCATCGCGGAGAGATCGGTCGCGCACCAGCCTTCCCCGTCCGCGTAGACCGCCCGGACGGCTTCGACCAGCGCGGCTGCCTGCTCGTCGGTCATTTGTTCGGAAAACGGATAGTTCTCAAGATTTCTGTGCAGCGCGACGCGGGAATTCAGAACGACGTCGCTGTCCTTGCCTTCTGTCATGTACCACATGGTTTGCGTCTCCTTTTCCTTCAGATTCTCTCTCGCATTCATTCCGCCTGCCCGTCCGACGGATTATCCGCGCACTTGGCGTTTTCCTTCAGGGCGGCGGCATTTTCCTCGCGGAGCGCCTTCAGTTCGTCGCGGATCTCGGCGGCGCGCTCGTAATTCTCGTTCTTCACGGCTTCCGCGCGTTCCGCTTCGAGCGCTTCGATCCGGTGCTTCCGCTCAATCCGGTCGCGGTATTTCAGCGGGACGCGGCCCGTGTGTTCGCTGCCTCCGTGCGCGCGGCTGACGGTCGGGGCGAGCTCGGCCTCGAAGGTCTCGTAGCACTTCGGGCATCCCGCGCCGCGCTGGGCAAATTCCCTCAGAGTCGTGCCGCATCCGGGGCAGCGCTTCTCTTCCTTTTTCTCGCGGTCGCCGGACGCCAGCGCGCGGTCGCCGCCGAAGAAGCCGTTCAAAAGACTTCCGAACGAACGGAAGGGGTTCTGGAAGATCGAATCGTCGAAGAGGGAGTCGAAATCCTCGAAGTATTTGTCGGCGCCGATCTCGGGCAGCTCGCCCTTCTCCTGCATCGCCGAGGCGCATTCGTCGCAGAGACGGAAGGTGCGCTCCCTGCCGTTGACGTTTTCATGGAAATAGTAGGTCGCTTCGTTTTTCTTGCATTTTTCGCAGAGCATATCAAAATCCTCCGAAATCATAGATTTCCGTTTTATACGTTAATTCTGCATCATGTAAAACATGAGCGCGTGCCGCAGGATGTCGGCCCGGAGCGCGTCCCGCTTCTCCGGCGGGCATTCGTCGAGCGCGGCTGTGGAGAGCGTCTGCATGATGAGCTTGGCTTCCCGCTCGGTCATCACGCCGTGCTCCCACAGGTTCCGCAGATATGCGGCGGCCTCCGCTTCCGATACGGTCTTTCCGACCGCCTGGAAAAAGTGCATGAGGTACTCGCTCTTCGACATCTGAACGCGGACGATGCGGATGTACCCGCCGCCGCCCCGACGGGAATCGATGACGTACCCGCGTTCGGGCGTGAAGCGCGAGGTGAGCACGTAGCTGATCTGGGACGGAACGCAGCCGATTTTCTGGGCGAGATCGTTTCGGCGCACTTCCGCGCTGCCGCCGCCTTCTTCGAGCATCTTCTCGATCAGAGAGGCGATGTGATCGGACAGAATCATCGGAATCGGCTCCTTTCGCAGAGATTTGACTTTGACTTTCTTTGCCCTTCACTGTGCCTATATTATAGTCCAAAGGTCAGAAAAGGTCAAAGTCAAGGAAAGTCAAATTCAACTGCGGAGGCGCCGTTATCTCGATTTAGGATGATTTTTCCTCACGAAATCGCACGATTTCATGCGGTTTTCTCTATATTTCGCGGTTTCTGAGCATATCCAAAAGCCGGAGAGCGGGTTTTCCGATCCTCTCCGGCTTCTCTATTGAGGAGATGTTTACCTTTCCATCGCGTTGAAAGCGTCGGCGAGCGCATGCCAGGTTTCCCGTTCCGCGCGTCCCGATGCCGGAAGACCCGCCGTCCGCTGGAAGCGCTTCACCGCCTCCTCGGTCACCTCGCTGTATTGCCCGTCGAGCGGCACGGATCCGAGGTCGTATTCCGTCACCAGCGCACGCAGCATGTATTGCAGAAGGAACACCGCGTCGTCCTCCTCCCCGGGCGAGAGGCACCATTCACAATCCCCCGGCAGAATGCTGACCGTCACCGGCGCGCACTCCTCCCGCTCCTGCCGGCAGCAGTCCGAAAGGCAGTCCCACGTCTCCCGGTCGCAGATCCCCGTCACGGGCATGCATTCGTGCTCCTGAAACGCCCGGACCGCCTCCTCCGTCGCGGCGTCGAAGCATCCCGATACCTGAACGCAAAGGCATGTCATCCCCCAGCGCATTCCGAGCTCCCGCAGCATTTTCTGCATGGCTTCGACCCTGCCCTGCCGGTCCCGCACATTCACGCTCATGTCAGCCCTCCTCCCGCATCAGTACGCCGCCGAATTGATCTTCACTCCCGTAGTCCCCCTCGACGAGCGTCCGGTAGGTGTTCGCGATGGAATCCCAGGTATAGGACGCGACCACTCCCGTCGGATCGAGGCCGTAGATCCGCTGGTATGCCCGCACCGCATCCGCCGTCCGGGGGCCGAAGATGCCGTCGACCGTGAGGGACGGGATGGCGGCGTAGACTTCGGCGATCCGGTTGAGGTAGGTCTGGATCGTGCGCACGTCCTCGCCGCGGGATCCCTGCCTGAGCGCGGTCCCGGGATACGGCACGGTCCGCGAGACGAAATAGTCGTCCGGGAGGGACGCGCGGAAGTTCGTGAACGCCTCGTAGATCGCTTCCCACGTCGCAAGATCGACCTCGCCCGTCACGGGCAGGCCGGCAATATACTGGAAGTCCTCCACCGCGCCGCGCGTCACCGGACCGAATACCCCGTCGATCTCCACGGGCCGCACCGATTCGCTGAAACCGGAGATGAAGCGCAGAAGATACTGCACCTCCCGGACCTCGTTCCCCGTCAATCCCTCGTAGAGGCGGTCATTGAAAAGCAGGATCACATCCTCCACGGGCACGCCCTCCGAATTGAGATCCGAGAGCTTTTTGACCGCCGCATAGATCCGCGCGATGGCGTACCACGTCGCCCGGCCGACCACGCCGTCCGGGGTCAGGCCGAACTGACGCTGGAATTCTTCGACCGCATCCACGGTTTCCGCCGAGAAGAAGCCGTTCACGTCCGCGATCTTCGGGATGTTCGGGAAGTTTTTCGAGATGCGGTTCAGCCGGATCTGGATGAGGTACACGCCGTCGCCGAACATCTCCGCGGAGAGCGGCTCGCCGGGATAGGACTCCATGCTCCCCTCGATGGGGACGTTCACGACGAGCTCGATGTTGTCTCCGAAATAGTTCTGCAGGATCTCGAACGCCGAGAGCCCGCGCTCCGCCAGCTCGACCGATCCCCACTGGGATAGTCCGCCGCACTGCACCTCGATCCCGTCGCAGTAGAGGGCAAAGAGCGGTTCGACCGATCCCTGCCGCCGGATGTAGGTGTCGAAGATCTCGTCGACGAGACGGGAGATGTTCTCGAAGATGTTCCGGCCGTAAACAAAGGACTGATCGATGGTCGTGGAATTGGTGATGTCGAAGTCATAGCCGCGGCTCGGGTAGTATTCCGTATAGATGCGGTTGAGCGCGTAGCTGATCTCGGCGTAGATGTTCGCGATGAGCGCGCTCTCCGGCCAGGTCGGGTAGATCTCGCTCGACGCGACGTTTTTGATGTAATCGGTGAACGGCACGGTGACGTTGCGCGCGGGCTCGTCGGGCCGTCCGAGGTGGACCGTGACCGTCTCCGGGATCACGGGCCGCAGGATGTTCTGATTCATGTGTCCCCTCCCGTATCCCCGTTTCTTCCGCCGGGGTTCTGCGTCGGGCGGTTTGCGAGGTTGCCGCCGGTGATCTCCCCGTTACGGTTGCCGACGTCCTCCCGATTCACGCCGCCCGGTTCGAGCGATTCGGTCCCCGGCGTCTCGTACAGCATGATCTGGCCGCTCTCGCCGAGGGTGTCCGCCTCCGAGAGCGGAACGAGATCGACCGGAAGCACCGCAAGCACGCACGAGAACACCGGAACCGCTACCGCCTCGACCGGATAGTACCCCGCGCGCCGGACCGTGACGCCGTAGAGCCCCGCAGGGGAAGACGATCCCGGATTCAGGCTCTGCCCGGCGTCCGGCACGATGAGGGACACCGTTTCCGTCAGGCCGCCTTCATCGGTGCGCAGCGTGAAGAGCACGTCATTCTCCGCGCCGTAGTCCGTCACCGTCACGAGCGCGCCCTCGACGGGGATCGCGCCGTTGGCCTCGGTCACGAACACCCGCACATAGCCTCTTGCATTCGCCAAACAAATCACCTCTCTTTCCTCATTCCCTCCCAGTGTATGCGGTATTCGTTTTTCGGTGCCGGAGAGGCGAAATATTCATTGATATTCACTGTTATGCACAAATTCAAGTATATCTTGAATCGGTTTCTGCTCCGGAATCTGGTTAGTATTACCATATCCATTTCCATTTACTGCCATTTTCGTTTTACCGGAAATTCCCAGTTCATCCCATTTCATCACACAATTTGATGCTCCTTGTGAATTTTTGCAAGCATTTCTTGAATTTTTGAAATTTTCGTAAATTCAAGAACGGCTTTATTGCTTTTTGCGCCGGAATGTGTTACGCTGGGATCAGAACCCGCGGGCACAACCGATATGCATCACACATACATTCCACCGGACATACAGGAGGCACATCATGACGGACAGAACGGTCATCGGACAGAAAATCGCAGAACTCAGAAAAGAAAAAGGCATGACGCAGGCGGAACTGGCGGAAGCGCTCGGCGTCACGCATCAGGCGGTCTCTCAATGGGAGAGAAGCGAAACTTTCCCGGATATCCTCACCCTGCCGAAAATCGCGGAGATCTTCGGCGAGAGCATCAATGCCCTGCTCGGCGTCGAAGCCACCGAAGAGAAGCCGGCTGACACCGTCATCATCGAGGACGGCGGACAGGAGGTTAATGAAACGGAAGAAACAGTCGACGACGATGAGCCGGAGCCGACCATCGAGGACGTGGGAGATTCCTATCAGATCCATATCCCGCCGATCACGATCCCGGGCATCCCGGCCATCGAGCTGCCGCTCATCAACGTCCCGAAGGTCGGTCAGGACGCGGGCGCGCACAACAGCGAGATCGCCGAGAGGCTCCGCGAAAGTCAGGAAAACGCGCGGCGTCAGGCGGAGATGATCCGGGAAGAAGCGCGGCGCAGCGCAGAGACGGCGAAGAAGCAGGCCGAGGCGATCCGGGCGGAAGCTCTGCAGAGCGCGGAAACCGCCAGACGGCAGGCCGCGGCAATGGGGGCATCCTCCGGCACAGCGTCCCGAAAATCCGAGGAAGATGACCTCTTTGACAAGGCCGTCGCGTTCGCCGTCGAAAAGGGAAAGATCACCACGTCCCTCCTCCAGCGTCACCTCATGATCGGTTACGGCCAGGCATCCAGGCTCATCGATCAAATGGAAGCGCGCGGATACATCGGACCGCAGAACGGCTTCGCGCCGCGCGAGGTGCTCGTGACGGCGGAGGACCTTGATAAAACCGGTTTCGCGGACTTCTACGAAGAAATGGCGAAGCGCGCGGAGGATCACAAGGCGGAATTCGAGAAGATCGCCCGGAGCTTCGAGCGGGATCACGCCGCGGAGATCGAAGAGATCGAGCGGAACTTTGAAAAAGACCATGCCGCGGAGATCGAGGAAATCGAGCGGAACTTCGAGCGGGATCACGCTGCGGAGATCGAGGAGATCGAGCGGAACTTTGAGAAGGATCATGCCGCGGAAATCGAGGAAATCGAGCGGAACTTTGAAAAAGACCATGCCGCAGAAATCGAGGAAATCACGCGGCAGTACGAAGAAGAGAACGCGGAAAAGATCGCCGAAAGCGAACCGGACGACGAACACATCCATCTCGGCGGGCTCGACGGCTATTCCCTGCCCGTATCGGAGGAGACCTTCGACTTCGGAGGTGCGGAAGGCAGTTATGAGATCGTCTTCGTCCGCGACGGCAAGATCATCGCGAACTTTATCGGAGACCCGAATGCCCGCGTCAACCTCATCGTGAACGGCGTCGGCGGGTCGCTGAAATCGGAGCTCAATGTCACGGTCAACGGTCCGGTAAACGGTACGGCGACGAGCGGCATGAGCATGGCCGTCAACGGAAACGTGAACGGACCCGCGCACGCCGGGCTCGGGCTGAACTGCGGGGATGTGATGGGCAACGCCGATGCCGGGCTCGGGATCACCTGCGGCGCAATTACCGGCAACGCGAACGCCGGTATGGGCATCACCTGCGCGTCGCACAGCGAAGAGGATCAGGGCCGGAGCTTCGACGATGACGACACGGAAATCCGCTTCTCCCCGGACGGGAAGAACATCACGATCGAAGGCGACTACGACGGAGACCTCACCGGCGCGGCAAGCGTGACCGTCCAGGGCGACGTGAACGGGGATGTCTCGTCGGAAGGCCCGACCGCGGTCGGCGGGGACGTCGGCGGCGATGTATCGGCAAACGGCGGTTTGGCGGTCGGCGGCGATGTATCGGGCAACGCGGTCTCCGCGGCCAGCATGACGATCAGCGGCGACGTGTCGGGAGATGTGAACGGCGGCGATGTGACCGTGAAGGGCGACGTGGACGGCGATGCGACCTCCGGAGGCGCGATGACGGTCGAGGGCGACGTATCGGGCGACGCGAGCAGCGGGACGGACATGAACGTCGAAGGCGATATCGAAGGAGACGTCTCCTGCTCCGGGAATCTCACGGTCCACGGGGACATCGAAGGCGACGTCGAAGCGAACAACGCCTCTTGGAACGTCGGAGGCGGATCGGCAGAGATCAGCATGGACGGCAAAAACGTCACCATCACGGGCAGTTATGAGGGCGATCTCTCCGGCGCGAATCATGTGAGCGTGAGCGGCGACGTGGATGGAAGCGTCGACGCGGGCAACAGCGTGACCGTGGAAGGAAGCGTCGGGGATCACATCGAAGCAGGCGGAAACGTCCAGGTCGGAGGCAGCGTGGATGGCGGCATCGACGCGGGCGGACGGGTGAACGTCGGCGGAAACGTGGACGGCGACATCGAAGCGGGCGGAAACGTCCAGGTCGACGGTGATGTGACCGGCTCGATCGAAGCGGAACGCGTGAACGTCAAGGGCGACTATCACAAGACCGAGGACTGAACAAAGTAAAACTGAACGGAAATCCGGCTCGCATGGGTCGGATTTCTCATTTGTTCTTGCTTTTTCCGCCAAGATGCAGTATAATGGAGCGAACCCCTCATCACCGCACCCATCTCCGGAGGCAAACATGAAAACCGTTGCGCTGACCTCGTCCACCATCGAAAAAGGATATAAGCTCTACTCCCGCTACGTGCAGTACGTCCTGAAAGGCGCGGCGTATCACGGGATCCCGGTCCTTCCCGTGATCCTGCCCTTCACCGACGATCCGGACGTCATCCGCGGATACGCCCATGCGTTCGACGGGTATCTCTTCACCGGCGGGGACGACGTCTCCCCCGCGCGATACGGCGAGGAGCGTCATCCGCTGTGCGGCGAAGAAGAACCGGAGCGCGACGCGTTTGAATTCGCCCTGCTCCGGGAGCTCATGGCGGCAGACCGTCCCGTCTTCGGCATCTGCCGGGGCATCCAGGTGATGAACGCGGCGGCGGGCGGCACCCTCTGGCAGGACATCACCGCGCAGAAGATCGGGGACCGCACGCCCCACTTCGACACGCTCGAGGACGGCGGGCACCGGCACCGGGTCTATGTCTCGGGCGCGCTTGCCGATCTGCTCGGCGCGTGCGGGATCGTGACGAACAGCTACCACCATCAGGCGGTGAAGGATCCGGCTCCCGGGTTCCGCATCGCCGCGCGGAGCCACGACGGCGTGATCGAAGCCGTGGAATCGACGACGCTCACCTATTACAAGGCCGTGCAGTGGCACCCGGAGGTCGGCCCGGACGAGATCTCGATGAAGCTGATCGGGGATTTTCTCCGGCATATTTGAAAGAACAGAAACGGAAACAGCATGGAAAACATCAAGGAAGTCATTCTCTGCAAATACGGCGAACTCATTTTGAAGGGGACGAACCGCTCGACCTTCGAGGCCCAGCTCCTGCGCGAGGTTCGCCGCCGTGCCCGCTTCTTCGGGCAGTATGAGGTCTACGCCAATCAGTCGACAGTCTATGTGGAACCCGCGGACGACGCCTCTGCCGGGGAGGATGCGGTCGACGGGCTCTATCGCCAGCTCGCCAAAGTCTTCGGATTCGTCGCGCTCTGCCGGGCCGCCGTCTGCGAAAAGACCATGGACGCGATCACAGCGACCGCGCAGGCCTATCTCCCCGCGAAGCTCGCGTCGGCGAAGACCTTCAAATGCGAATCGCGGCGCAGCGATAAGAAATTCCCCTACGCCTCTCCGGAGATCTCGGGAGAGGTCGGCGGCGCGATCCTCGACGTCTGCCCGCACCTCACCGTGGACGTGCAGAACCCGGACGTCGTCGTGAAGATCGAGGTCCGCGAGCGCTTCGCCTACATTCACGCGGGGCAGGACAAGGGTGCGGGCGGAATGCCCCTCGGATCGGCGGGCAAGGGAATGCTCCTGCTCTCCGGCGGGATCGACTCCCCGGTCGCGGGCTGGCGCATGATGAAGCGCGGCATGACCGTGGAGTGCGTGCATTTCGAGTCCTTCCCCTATACGAGCGAGGCGGCGCGCGAAAAGGTCTTCGAGCTCGCCCGGGAACTGGCGGAATACTGCGGAAAGATCAAGGTCCACGTGATCTCCCTCACCCACATCCAGGAGGAGATGCGCGACCACTGCGAGGAGGACTATTTCACCCTCCTTCTCCGGCGTTTCATGATGCGGCTCGCCTCCCGGTCCGCGGAGGAGAACGGATGCCCGGTCCTCGTGACGGGCGAATCCCTCGGACAGGTCGCCTCCCAGACGCTCAAATCCATGGTCGTGACCGAGGACGCGGCGGACCGTCCGGTCTTCCGTCCCCTCGTCGGCATGGACAAGGAGGAGATCGTCGTCACGGCGCGCGAGATCGGCACCTTCGACACCTCCATACTCCCCTATGACGACTGCTGCACCGTCTTCACCCCGCGCCATCCCCGGACCCAGCCCGAGCTTGCCAAGGTCATCCGCGAAGAGAACCAGATCGACGTCGGTGCGCTCATCGAAGAAGCGTGGGCGACCCGCCACTGCGTCGTGATCGAACAGGAACTGTAAACCCCTCATCATGAAAGGAGTTTTCCCATGAGAGAGTACCCGAGAAACGAAGAGCGCACGGGCGTGCAGGAGAGCGGCGATTTCGAGCCCGTCTTCGACGTCCAGTCCGATTTTGTCATGGTCTACGGATTCCATGACCTCAAAAAGCGCGTGCAGAAATGGAAGCGCGCCGGATATGTCATCCACCTCATGACCGGCGTGTCGTGGGGCGGCTATCAGGACTATCTGTTCGGGCGCTTCGACGGGATCAATCACCGCGACGAGGGACAAAGAAACCGCGACGGCTCCGAGCGCGCCCACGGTCCGGACGTCCCATACATGGTCCCCTCCAATTCCTTCGCGCATTATCTCGCGGAAGGCCTGAAGGAGGCGGTCGACTGCGGCGTGGAGGCGATCCACCTCGAGGAGCCGGAATTCTGGGTCGAGACCGGGTATTCCGAGGCGTTCAAGCGCGAGTGGAAGATCTACTACAAAGAAGACTGGATCGATCCGCAGTCCTCGTGCGACGCGCAGTACCGGGCCTCCAAGCTGAAGCAGTATCTCTACACCCGCACCCTCGACCGGCTCTGCTCGGAACTGAAGGAATACGCGATGGTGAAGTACGGGCGGCTGCTCCGCTTCTATGTCCCGACGCATTCCCTCATCAACTACTCCCAGTGGAAAATCGTCTCCCCGGAAAGCGCGCTGATCGATCTGCCCACGGTGGACGGATACATCGCGCAGATCTGGACCGGGACCTCCCGCGAGCCGAACTATTTCCGCGGCGTGCGGAAGGAACGGACCTTTGAGACGGCGTTCCTCGAATACGGCGTCATGCAGGAACTGGTGCGCGGGACCGGACGGCGGATGTGGTATCTCGCCGATCCGATCGAGGACAACCCGCGCCACACCTGGGAGGATTACCGCGCGAATTACTACCGCACCGTCGTCGCCTCGCTCTTCCATCCGGAGATCGCGGACTACGAGGTCTCCCCGTGGCCGCGCCGGGTCATGAAGGGACGCCATCAGCCGACCGAGGAAGCGATGAAAGCCGCGCGCGCCGAATTCCGTGCATTCATCGACAAGGGCGGACGCCGCGAGGATTTCCGCCCGCAGAACGACACCGCGACGATCATCCCGCCGGCATACAAGACGAACCTGCTCGCCGTCATGCACGCCCTGCGCGACATGAAGGATCAGACGGACATCCGCTGGGAAGGGGACAACACCGAGGTGGCCGTCGCCATCGCGGATTCCGCCATGTTCCAGCGCATCTATCCGGGTGAGGAGAATTACAAAAGCATCGATTCCGGCTCCGCGAACGGCGCGCTCGAATTCTCGCCCTTCTACGGTCTGACCCTGCCGCTCGTAAAGGCGGGCATCGCGGCGCGTCCGATCCAGCTCGACAACATCCGCCGCTTCCCCGCCTACCTCGATCCGTACAAGACCCTCGTTCTCTCCTATGAGTACATGAAGCCCGCCTCCCCGGACATCCACGAAGGGCTCGCGGGATGGGTCAAGAACGGCGGCACGCTCGTCTATATCGGCGACGGGCGTGATCCCTTCCACAAGGTCCGCGAATGGTGGAACAGCGGCGAGAATCACTACGAGACGCCGACCGAACACCTCATGCAGTCGCTCGGTCTCGGGAAAAAACCCGCGGCGGGCACCTACGAGGTCGGAGACGGCCGGGTGATCCTCCGGTGCGAGTCACCCGCGCGGCTTGCGGAAAATGCCGAGGCATCCGACGCCTACCGCGACGCCATGCTCGCCCTGCTCGGGAAGACGGCGTCCTCCTCGCTCATCCTGCACCGCGGCGCGTATGCCGTGACGGCGCGCATGGACGAGGGAGACGAGACCCCGGACGTGCTGCGCGGGACCTACATTGACCTCTTCGACGACGCGCTCGCCGTGGTGGAGGATCCGGAGCTCACGCCCGATTCCGTCGGCCTTTGGTACGACACCGCAATGATCGACAAATCGGAGGAGGCGTTCCTCATCGCCCTCTCCGGGCGCGCGGAGAAGATCGCCGTGAGCCAGAGAAGTCTCAAATTCGTGTCGCGGAGCCCGTCCGAAATGACGGTCGCGGCGCGGATCTGGACCAAGCGTCCGCCGAAATCCGTGAAGGTCACGACGGGCGGCGAAGTCCGCGATCTGCCTTTCGAGTATGAGCCGGACAGTGAGACGTCGTACTTCACCTACCCGAGCGACGGGACGCCGGTCAAGGTCAATGTCGCGTTCTGAGCATCAAAACAAGGACTGTCGTTTTTCCGACAGTCCTTTTGTTATGCTCATCAGTGGATTTGATCGAGCAGCCCGAGGTCCCATAACAGCCGCCCGAGAACGTATTTGTCCCGGATATCCTTCGCCATCCGGAACGCCTCGCGCGCGTCCTCCTCCGATACGCCGATCTCCGAAAACGACGTCGGATGCCCGATCGCGCGGAGAAATCCCTCAAGTTTTTCCGATGGCGGAAGGCTCCCGATGATCGCGAGGATCCTGTCCCAGTGCGCGAGGATCTTTTCAAGCCGCGCGGCGTGTTTCGCGGGATCGTACTTCCCTTCCCGGCGCTCCCCCGCGATCATGGCCTCCGCCCCGGCCCCGAGGCGTTCACGCAGGTGCGCATTCCATGCGTCGGGATCGAATGCGCGGACGGCGGCGAGAGCTTTTTCGCAATCCGGGCGGACCATGGCCAGTTTTTCATAGGTGCGGACCGTCACGAGCGTCGCGATGCCGCACTGGATGCCGTGCAGATCGGCGGGCGTTCCGAAGGCAAGCGCGCGCATGTCGAGGATGTGCGAGATGTAGTGCTCCATCCCGGAGGCGGGCCGAGAGATCCCGGCATAATTCATCGCAAGGCCCGAGACGACGAGCCCCTCCATCACCGAAGCCGCCGCGTCGGGATCGCCCTGCACGGCCAGAGGAGCCGCCTTCACGCAGGTATCGAGCGCGTCGTTTACGATTTCGGCCACGGTCTCGCAGAACGGATCCCCCACGAGAAGCGCGGCGATCCGCCACTCGGCGATACTGACGTACTTGGCCACCATATCCCCGATGCCCGATCGGATCATGTGCACGGGCGCAGCCGCGAGGATGTCCGGATCGGCGATGACCGCGTCGGGACACTTCGACGGCAGGGAGATTTTTAAACCGCCGCGCTCCATCGAGGAGGTCCCGGAGGCGAATCCGTCCATCGAGGGGGCGGTCGCGACGATGAAATCGGGGATCCTCTTCGCGCGGGAGAGGATCTTGCCCGTATCGTTCAGAACGCCGCTTCCCACCGCGATCACGCAGTTGGCCTCCGGCGGGCAGAACATCAGCGCCTCTCCGACGATGTGCTCGTCCGGTGCGGGCTTTTCGCGCTCCACGATGTGCACGGTATGCGCGATCCCGGCGGAGGAGAGGATCCCCGCGGTGCGCTCCCCGGCAGATCTGTATGTATGCCGGTCGCAGAGGATAAAGGGCTTATGGGCATGGTACTTTTCGAGCAGGGACGGCAGTCTTTCCATCGCCCCTCGCTCGATGAGGCAGTCGGAGAGGCCGCCGAAATGCCGTTTTCCGCACGACGGACAGACGAAGCCGTCCTCCGCCATCAGGGATCGAAGATCGGTTTTCATACGGCAAAGCCCTCCCGGAGCTTCCGGATGTTCCCCCGGAGATCGTCCCCGCAGAAGATCGACGAGGACCCGCAGACGAAGAGATCCGCCCCCGCCTCGCGCATCTTCACGGCGTTCTCAAAGCTGACGTTTCCGTCGACCTCGATGCGGATGTCGGGATAGCCGCGCTCGTCGAGATACCGGCGGCAGTCCGCGATCTTTCCGAGCGTCGCCGGGATGAGCTTCTGACCCGCGAAGCCGGGATTGACCGTCATGAGCAGGACCGCGTCGATGTCGTCGAGGACGTAATCGAGTACGCAGAGCGGCGTCGCGGGGTTGAGCGCGGCCATCGGACGACCGCCCATCTGACGGATCGCGGCGAGCGCGCGCTCAAGATGATCGGTGGCTTCCGCGTGCACGGAGACGAATTCCCCCGGCTGCACGTCGAACCACGCGATCTTCCACTCGGGCTCGGTGATCATCAGATGGATGTCGAGCGGGATGGAGGACATGCGGCGCAGCTGGCGGCAGAAATCGGTGCCGAGGGTGTAATTCTTGACAAATAAGCCGTCCATGACGTCAACGTGGAGGTATTCGACGCCCAGATCGGCAAAGAGTGCGAGCGTTTCCCCGAAGCGCGCGTAGTCGACGCACATCATCGAGGGCGAGAGAAGAGGAGGAAGCATGTCACCCTCCGCGGTTTTGATTGACTGGCTTTATTATATCAGAGCGCGCGGCGGATGACAAGACTTTCGGCACAAATTTCCGGACAGGAAAAACGGGGAGTTCCCTCCCCGTCAGAATATCCGAGAATTCCGTTCCTCTGTCCGCTCAGGTGACGGCGAAATAGGAGACCGTCTCCGGGTAGATCTCCCGGAAGCCGAGGGATCGGGCGAGGGCGGCGGATTCCCGCGTCACGGCGTATCCATAGTATGCGCGCCGTCCCCGGAGCATCGCCTCCGCCGCGTACCGGCTGACAAGCGCTTTCCCGAGGCCGATCCCGCGCAGATCCCGCCGCACGAAGACGTTGACGATGTCGTAATACGCCCGCCCGGCTTCCGTCGCCCAGAGATACCCGCCGAGGATACCGTCTGCCGCGCACGCGAGCCAGAGCCGGTCATGCACGCCGAATTCGCCGATCTCGTCGGGGAACGAGCCCCAGTCCGTCCGCTCGAGCGCGGTCAGCTCTTCAAAATCCGCCGGGTCTGCCTCCCGGATGTGCCAGCCGTCGGGCGGGGAGACTCTCCGATGCTCCTCCTGAAAGGCGTAGAGACCGAAGCGGTCGAGGGAGCGGCCCACGGAATCCGCGCGGAAGCGATGGCCGCCCGCTGTCAGCTTCCCGGAAAATCCCACCGGGACGCCGCCGCAGAAACAGAGCCGCGTCCCCATCCGGACCGCCGGATCGGACAGCGCTTCGTCGAGAAGGCCCATGGATCGGCCGTAAAACCGCACGGTCACTCCCTCGGCATAGTCCGTGACGACGGCGCATTCATGTGCGAGGTCTTCCGGATCCGGGGCATAGACCGACACGCCCTTCTGCCGGAGCGGATGGGCAAGGTCGAGCAGGACATAGAGCCAGCGTCCGGGATCCTGCTCCATCCACCGGACGGCGTCGCTGTGCGTAAGCTGCATCTTCTCCCTCCCGTTCTGCCGCGCCGCGGCGATTTCACTCTTGACAATACGGAATAACTATGCTATACTGGATTCGTGACAGGGGACGGCACCCATCGAACAAAACAGCGTCACCCCATCGCTGACACCGGATACGAGGTCGCATTCCATGATGAAACGCATCCAAGTCGTCGATGACTCAGGAAAACAATATGAACCGACCCACCCAAAAAGGGCGAAGGGACTTGTCAAGAAAGGGAGGGCCCGCTTTATCGGCGGAGATACCATCTGTCTCGCCGCCCCTCCCGACCATGATTTTGAGGAGGATGATCCCATGACAGAAAATCCCACCGTGACGATCGAATACGTGCTCGGCCAGATCGAAAAGCTGAGCGCGGAACCGGCATACATCCGCGAAGCCATCGAAAAGATCGACAACTCCGTGCCGGACAAGGCGCAGGCCATCGCCGCCGTCGTCGAAGCGAGAGAGACCACGAACCGCTCGGTTCTCGAATTCTACCGCCAGATCTATGCCGATCTGAATCCCGAGGCGCACGCCATGACGGTCCTTGAAAAGGCCGCCGGTACGCCGGGCATTCCGATGGGCGAGGTCACCAATATGTTATATAAACTCCTGGGTCTCGCAGGCAAAGAATAAACATGTTCAGGGGCTGCATCAACGCGGCCCCTCTTTTTTGCTCAATATACTGTCCCGTTCACCATGAAGCCGTCCGGTGTGACCTCGACGATCGGGAAGTCCGCGTCGTCATACGAAGGACTCCGCTCGGGGCTCGGGATATTGAGGAACCGGATGCCGTTCCACGTGTCGGCATGCGCGGTGTGGTGGTGGCCCTGGAAGACCGCCTCCACGCACCCCGACGCGGCGAGCAGATCGCAGATCTCGCGGCAGTTGCAAACCCGGAACCAGTCGTCGTGCGGGTCGCCGGTCTCCCACCGGAGGCAGTTGTGCGTGAAGACAAAGGTCCGCGCGGGCGTCCGGAGAAGATCACGCAGCCAGGCAGCCTGTGCCTCGTCGATCACGCCGAAGCGCCAGTCGAAATTGTCCGCGCCGTAGTGCACGCCGTCCGGGCGGATGTTCGTGTCGAGGATCACGAAACGGATCCCGTCCACCGTAAAGCTGTAATAAGTACGGTCCGTCTGCCATACCGAGAGGACCTCGTCAAGCGTGAGCTGCTGAAACTCGTGATTGCCGAACACCGCGTGCACGGGAAAGCCGTACCCGCTCCAGAGGCGGATCATGTCGCCGAGCTGCGCCGCCTGTTCCCGGGCATCCCGCGCCGGCTGGGTGTTGTCCCCGAGCGAGACGGCGAAATCGACGCCCGCCTCCCGGAACCGCGCAAGTCCGCGCCCGAGATCCTCCATCGAGCGTCCGCCGTATCCGCGTTCGGGCAGACCGGGGAGATTCGCGTGTAGATCGGAGAAAAGGCCGAATCGCATGGCGTGCCTCCTTGCCGTATCTGTGTGTTTTCTTCATTATAGCATCCCCGGCGGCGAAAAGCAAGCACCCGCCGCAAAACGAAAGAACAATTGCCACATCATCAGGAGGTCATCATGTCCAAGATCGCGCCGGTCGTCCTTGTTTTCGGCCAGTCGAACGCCCACGCGCACAGCGTACCGCTGCCGCCCGACGAGTGCGGATTCCCGCCGCTCTGCCGGGTCCTCAGCTTACCCCGCATCCCGAATCAAGCCTTCTCCCCCGCCCCGGTCGTCTGGGCCGGCTACACCTCGCTCGACACCAATCTCGGAGCGGACGCCGAGGAGACCGCCTGCATGCCGACCTATCTCGCGCGGATGTGGGAGGAGGAGCCGGATCTGCCCCCGCTGTACCTCATCCGCATCTCGATCGGGGCGCAGGGAGTGACGGAGAAATACATGTGGTATCCGGACGCGCCGCGGCGGCTGATCCCCGGTCCCCACGGCACGGCGGACATCTCACTCTTCCCGCTGTCCTGCGACGTGCTGCGCCGGGCCTTTAACGATCTGCGGACGCGCGGTCTCGATCCGGTCGTCCTCGGGCTGCACTGGCTCGGCGGCGAGGAGGAGACGGGCGTTCCGGTCGAGAAGCTTGACGTGCTGCCGGACATCTATCACCGGCTCTTTGCGGGCTGGCGCGAGGCCGTCGGATGCCCGCTGCCGATCTACCTCTACCTCATCCGCTCGGAAGAGCGCAGCGCGATGATCGGCGAGGATCCCCGGTCGCTTGGCAGGATCAACGAGGTCTTCAGGATGCTGGCCGAGGAGGACGAAAGTGTCTCCGTCGTCGATCCGCGGGACTGCCCCTTCTACGATCCCGGCGAGCCGCTCGTAAACGGGATCTACTCGCCCGACGGAAATCACCTCTCGGGCCGGACGCAGAAATGGTTCGCCGAGATCGTCCTCGCGGAGGCAAAGAGGCGGCTGAAATAAAAAAGAGGATGATATGCTCATCCCCGGACAACAGAGAAAAACGGGTGCACCGGTCGCGCTTGCAAAAAAGCCAATCCTTCCGAGAGGAGCCCGCGCGGAATCCGGTCGTGCACCCGCTTTCCTCATCCTATATAGACGCGAAATCGCCGGTAAAGTTTCACTTTTTCGTGTAAATAAATTGTGAATTCTGGTTTTTCGCGCGAACAAAGCAGGGGATCCCCTGCTCGTTCGGTCGGTTTATCGCTTGTGCGCGCGGTCGGCAAGAAGCCGGAAGCCGTATTCGTCGATGCGGGCGAGCGCTTCCTCCGAGATCTTCGTCCGGATCGTCTCGCGGGCAAGATCAAGGTTCGGCGCGCGGGAGGTGAGGTTGTGCGCATCCGTGCCGAGAAGCTGCGCGCGGCCCTCCTCGTACATACGGAGCCACCGCTTGCTGTTCCAGCCGAATTTCGACTGCAGCGATTCCGCGTTGATCTGCACGATCACGGGGAGCTCGAGGATGCGCTCATAGATCTCGTTCCCCTTCTGGAACTCCGCAAACCGCTCGTAGTGCGCGAGGATCACCCGGAACCGGCGGTCGTAGCACAGCGCGGACACCGCGTTGATCTCGTAGATCGACCACGGCGCGAAGGGCATTTCGAGGAGCAAGAGATCCGTGTCGCCGATGCAGAGCTTCGCGAGATCCTCTTCCTCTTCCATGCCGAAGAAGAACGCCACTTCTGCCCCGAGCGCGATCGACGGGACGTTCCACTCGGGCTCTTCGCGGATCCGCGTGCACAGATGGCAGTAGGATGCCGTGCGGCGTTCGAGGAAGTCCGAGATCTCCTCGTTTTTGCGGTAGTAGTGCGAGGTCGAAACCACCAGATCGCATCCGGTTGCCTTCATCCGCTGCAGCATTTCGAGCGACATATCCGTCGATTTGCTGCCGTCGTCCATTTTCGGCAGGATATGGCTGTGGAAATCGATCACCGGGTAGCGCGTCATGCGGATGCTCCTTGTTCAGCGGGATTCGATGCGACGGACGAGGGTCCGCTCCGCATCCGGTATATTATAGCACGTCCACGGACGGATTGCAAGTACCTGATCCTCAATTTTCCCCGATCCGCGGCGCAAAACAGAACCGTTTTCTCCGGTCCTGTCGTTTTTCTTTTAGTCGAGGAAGGTATGAAAATCAATCCCGGAGGGCTTCGCGGAAAGCGGCGAGCAGATCGTCGTAGGCGTCATAGGCCCGTACATCCGGGTTGGCGCGGCGGATGGCGTCGGTCGTGCGGAAGAGGAAGCCGTCACGCCCCGCGCGGATCATGCCGAGATCGTTGAAGCTGTCGCCCGCCGCGATCGTCTCGAAGCCGACGGACTGCAGGGCCTTCACCGTCGAGAGCTTCGTCTCGGCACAGCGTAGGCGGTAGCCCGTGATCTCCCCGTCCGGCGCGACGACGAGCTCGTTGCAGAAGAGCGTCGGCCAGCCGAGCTTCTGCATCAGGGGCTTGGCGAACTGGGTAAAGGTGTCGGAGAGGATCAGGACCTGTGTCTCTGCCCGCAGCGCGTCGAGGAATTCCCGCGCGCCTTCCATCGGTTCGACCGTCGCGATGGCCGCCTGAATCTCGGAAAGTCCGAGGCCGTGCTCCTTCAGGATCGCGATCCGAAACTTCATCAGCTTGTCATAATCGGGCTCGTCCCGCGTCGTGCGCCGCAGCTCGGGAATCCCGGCGGCCTCGGCAAAGGCGATCCACATCTCCGGCACAAGGACCCCTTCGAGGTCCAGACATACGATTTTCATAGTGAACTCCTCACGCTTCCGCGTTTTTTTCGAGATATTCGGTCAGGCTGATGATCGAGGCGATCATGGCGTCCGTGTTCTCCTCGTCGAGATCCCGGCCGACGGTGCGGATCATGTCCCGCACGAAATCGAGGTATTTCCGGTTTGCCTCTTCCCCGCTCTCGGACAGCTCCACATAGATGACCCGGCGGTCGACGGGAGAATAGGAGCGCGTGACGAATTCCTTTTTCACAAGGACGTTGACTGCCGTCGTCAGGGAGGCCGGGGAGAGATGCAGATACCGCGCGATCTCCGCCATGGTGTTCCGGCCGGAGCCGCGCAGGGAGGAGACCGCTTCGAGCACATGCAGCTCCCGGATCGAAAGGTCCTTAGAGCAGGCCTTGCGCAGGCACTGTTCTTCCAGCGTCAGAAGATGCAGGGCGGTGTGCAGGAAATAGTCGTTCAGAATGTCGATCTGCTTCTTGTTCACGGGATGCTCCTCCGAAAAAGTTTTAACGTAAGAATATCATATCATATTAACATTTCACTGTCAAGGACAGTGCGGAAAGTAAAATGTTAAATTTCTTGGCAAACTGCCGGAAACATCCGCCCGATCCGGCAAAGCGCGCAATTTCCCGCCGGGATCCCCGGAATTTTTCACAAAACCGGGAACTTTTTGTCTCCGCCCGGCGTCTAAGGGAGAGAAAGTCGCCGATTTTCCGCGATTTTCCGAAAAACGGCACATTTTTCCTCTTGTGATTTCTCCGCCGTTGTGCTATAATAGGAGTGAATTTCCATCAGAACTCTTTTCCCAATCTACATGGAGGTTATTATGAAACTCATCAAGCGAACCCTGTCCCTCCTGCTCGTGTTGACGATGCTGCTCGGCACGGCGCTGTCCGCCTCTGCGGCGAGCGTCACCTTTACCGACGTGGCCGGCCACTGGGCATGGACCAACGGACAGATCCCCTACCTCGTTTCCAAGGGCGTGCTCAACGGCTATGCCCAGTCGAACGGCACCTACGTCTTCAAACCCGACGGAGCCGTCACCCGCGCCGAGTTCATCAAGATGCTCGACGAGACCTTCGGTCTGACGGCGCTGAAGGCGGTGAACTACACCGACGTGACGGCGGGCGACTGGTACTATCCTTATTTCCAGAAGGCCGCCGCACAGGGCTACATCCTTTACTACGGCTCGTCCGCCAATCCGAACGGCCAGATCACGCGCGAAGAGGCGATCTCCCTCCTCGTCCGCTATCTCGATCTGCCCGCGGATGAAAAGGCGCCCGCCTCCACCTTCCTTGACTACTCCTCGATCTCCGACCAGTTCAAGGATTACGTGCTCATGGCCATCTATGCTTCCCTCATCAACGGTTATGAGGTGACGGGCGGCTATGAATTCCGTCCGAAGAACACCCTGACCCGCGCCGAGGCTCTCACGATCCTCTACCGCGCGGCGGGCTCCATCTTCAATTACAGCGCGACGAAGCGCGACACCGGCGCACCCACGACGAACAGCGTCTTCACCAAGGGCGACATCATCATCGACGGGATCAACTCGCTCACCGGCCGCAACATCGTCAGCGAAGGCGTCTCCTCCGGCCTCGTCGACTTCAAGAACTGCAAGATCGACGGTACCCTGTACATCCGGGGCGGCGCGGACGTCACCCTCGAAAACTGCCAGGCCGGCCAGATCGTCGTCTCCGGCGGCGGTTCTCTCTCCCTCGCGAACAACACCCACGTGACCGACATCATCGTGGATAACTCTTCGCACCTCTACATCTATTCCGGCACTTCGGTCGATTATCTGACGGTCAACGCGCAGCGCCTTGAGATCAACGGCAACGGTGCGATCGAAAACCTCATCGTCCGCGCATCCGGCGTGACCTCCACGATCTTCCCGACGAACTTCGACATCGGCTCCGGCCTCACGGCTTCCCTCGCGAATGCGCCGTACACCGGCAAGTCCAGCGACGTCGCATCGTTCGCCGTCAATCCGTTCCTGACCGCCGACGCCTCGAACTACTATGTCAACGTCAAGACGAACGTCACGGGCCGCGTTTACGGGTACTTCACGAACAACGACACGGCGCCGTCCGCGAACGAGTTCGACTCCTATTACACCCTGAGCAACTACACCGTGAACTTCAACGCCGAGGAAGGCCGCTGGGCCACCGAAATCGCCGGCTCCGCCGCTGCGGTCGGCAACTACAAGTACATGGTGCTCCAGCTCCAGAAGGAAGCGCGCAAGTTCACGCCCGTCGTCATTCCGGTCAAGGTCGACACCACGAACGGTTTCTCGACGGCACCGTATCTCTCCGATTCCACCACAATCTCCTTCAAGGGCAACGCCTCCGGCAACGCATACTGGTTCTACACCGACGACGGCAACGTGCTGACCTCTGCCGCCTTCCTCTCCGTCTATGAGACGAAGGAAGCCGCGCTCAAGGGAACCGTCCCGGTCGAGAATATCTCCTCGTCCAAGATCGCGCTCAACACCTCCTACCTCAAGAACTACCGCTACGTGGCCGTGATGGTCCGCACAAACGCCGGCGCGTACTGCTACCCGGTCGTGATCCCGGTCGGCGACTCCGGCTTCTCCGTCAAGCCCAGTGTCAAGACCGCGGGCGTGATTTCCTTCAAGGCGAGCACCTCCGGTGATCTCTACTACTACCTGACCAACGAAAAAGTCCTTCCGAACGCCGACAAGTTCCGCTCCGAGTACAACGCGGCGTCCTACAAGAACAACATGACCGTGCGTGCGGGATACAGCGACGAATTCAAGTACGACACCTCCCGCACCGGATCCTATCCGTACATGGTCATCTCCATCAAGAACTCCTCCGGCACCTACCTGCAGCCCATCCTCCTCGAAGTCAACGTCTCCACCGGTTTTGAGGTCGAGCCCGCGGTTAAATCCGCCGAGGAAATCCGGTTCCGCACCACCGACAGCGGCGTCGTGCGCTACTACTACACCACCTCTTCGTCGGCGCCTTCCATTGAGGAATTCAAGAAGAACTACGAGGAAGTCTCCTCCAACTACTACGGCTACGTCCGCGTGAACGGCATCTCCTACGAGTACATCAACTACCGCGCGCAGTACGCGAACACGAGACCCTACATGGCGATCATGTTCACCGACTCGAACGACAAGGAATACGCGCCGGTCCTCGTTGAGCTCGATCACTCCACGGACAGCGGCTTCTCCGTGACGCCGTATGTCTCGGGCGATCAGGTCTTCTTCGAGACCTCCAAGAACGGCGAGGTGTGGTACTTCTACACCACCGACAACGATCCGTACTCCGCGGAAGACTTCTACGACGAATACCGCGATACGAACTCCTCCTACCGCGGCTCGGTCGAATCCGTGAAGAGCGGCAAGCTCACCTCCTTCACGATCGACTCGAAGGCCTACCAGCGCAACAGCTACATCGTGCTCGCCTTCCTTGCGGACGACGCGCGCGGCTATGACTTCAGCTATCCGTATGTTCTCGACATCGAAGGCTCGATGCGCGAATCCGCCGGTTCCGGCCTCAAGACCTATCCCGACACCACGGACGACACCGTGACCGTCCGTGCCGAATATGACGGCTACCTGTACTACTACCTGACCGACAGCGACAGCGACTTCCCGGGCGAGGCGAACTTTGAAAACAAGTACAATGCTGCTTCCCGCTCCGATGCGTTCAAGGTCTCCGAAGGCGAATACAAGACCATCAACGCCCGCGGCTATGATTACGTCGTGATCTGCCTCGAATACAAGTACAAGTACATGACGCCCGTTGTGATCGACATGACGAAGGGTACGGCGTACTCGAACGGCCTGAACGACGGCGCGAACAAGTCCGGCACGGGCCTCTCCGACGTCTCCCTCGGCCGCGACCTCAAGACGGTCTCCTTCACGCCGAAGGCAACCGGAACCGTGACCCTGTACATCGTGCGCGACAAGGAGATGCAGAAGGTCAGCTCCGTCTCCTGCACCGCCGATACGGTCGGTACGATCGAGCTGCCCGACAGCGATCTCGTCGTGCTCCTGTATAACGGTGCAACGTATTACATCCAGCTCACCTCCGGGAACGACGTTTACGAATCCTACCGCGTCGTTACGCTGGGCGACTGAACCATGGTTCCCTCTCCCCCGGACCGCAGTCTCACGACTGCGGTCCTTTTTTATGCTGCGGGATATTTCCACAATTCCCGACAAAAACCGCGCTTTCTTTTTTGTTTATGATTTTGATCTCCCCTTCTTGACAAGAAATGCCGTTTATGTTATACTGATAACGATGGAAGAACGAGCTTTAAATCCGGTACCGTGATGCCGGCAAGGTCGGGGTGCTTTCTCATGCCGTGCCCTGCTCTGGGCTTTTTTCATGCCCGGGCTCGGATTCCGAATTCATTTTTTCGGAGGACTTATGAAACTCATTTATCAACCTCAGGACAAACCGAAGTTCGGCCAGCTCATCGTCTTCGCGCTGCAGCAGCTGCTCGCCATCCTCGCTGCCACCATCGCCGTCCCGTCCATCGTCGGAAACGGCATGAGCCAGTCGGCAGCTCTGTTCGGAGCGGGCGTCGGCACACTCGTCTACCTTTGTTTCACCAAATTCAAAAGCCCGGTCTTCCTGGGCTCGTCCTTCGCATTCCTCGGTTCCATGTTCGCGGCGTTCGGCGGCGCGGCCTCCGTTCAGGTCGGTTATGCCGGTCTGCTCTTCGGTGCGGTCTTTGCCGGTCTCGTCTATGTCGTGATCGCCCTGATCGTGAAGATCGCCGGCGTCAGCTGGATCGATAAGCTGATGCCCCCCGTCGTCATCGGCCCCACGGTCGCCATCATCGGTCTTTCCCTTGCCGGAAACGCTGTCGGTGACGCGCTCGCCGGTGCCTACGATGCGGATGCAGGCGCATACGTCATGGGCGCCCATGTCTGGGTATGCTTCATCTGCGCGCTTGTCACCCTCGCTGTCGTCACGCTCTGCTCCGTCTACGGAAAGAAGATGGCGAAGCTCATCCCCTTCATCATCGGTATCGCGGCAGGCTACGTTGTCGCTCTCCTCTTCACGCTGATCGGGAATGCTTCCGGCAACGAAGCGCTGAAGGTCATCGACTTCTCCCTGTTCGCCAATATGCAGTGGGTCCCCTCCTTCACCTTCCTCGAAGCCTTCAAGGGATTCGGCTCCATCACGGGTGAATACATCGCGACCATCGCCGTGGCGTATGTTCCCGTCGCGTTCGTCGTGTTCGCCGAGCATATCGCGGACCACAAGAACCTCTCCTCCGTTATCGGCTCCGATCTTCTCAAGGAGCCCGGCCTCCACAGAACGCTTCTCGGTGACGGCGTAGGCTCCATGGTCGGCGCGTTCTTCGGCGGCTGCCCGAACACCACCTACGGCGAATCCGTCGGCTGCGTCGCCATCACCGGCAACGCCTCCGTCATCACGATCTTCACCACCTCGATCATTGCGATCCTCGCCTCCTTCTTCGGCCCGTTCGTGACGCTCCTCGCCACGATCCCGGGATGCGTCATGGGCGGCGTGTGCATCACCCTCTACGGTTTCATCGCCGTGTCCGGTCTTAAAATGCTCCAGCCCGTTGATCTCGGCGACAACCGGAACCTCTTCACCGCATCGGTTATCCTCATCTGCGGCATCGGCGGCATGACCCTGAAGATCGGCGCGGTTACGATCACCGAAATCGCTTGCGCCCTGATCCTCGGCATTCTCGTCAACCTCATGCTGAGCGGTAAAAACAAGGAAAACAAGGAAGAAAAGAGCGAGGAATAATCCGTTCCGCCAATACTGTGAGAACCGTTCTCCGGAGCGGTTCTCTTTTTTTGCGGGATGATACGGGTGGATGAAAAAACGGAAAATCCCGACGAAATTTCATCTACCCGCTTGACAAATCCGCTGTTTTGTGGTATGATATGATTCGTTCGGGAAAGCGAACGGGCATGCCCCCTCATCGCGAGTGTAGTTCAGTGGTAGAATTCCAGCCTTCCAAGCTGGTTATGTGGGTTCGATTCCCATCACTCGCTTGTCTGTGCCTTTAGCTCAGCTGGATAGAGCAACTGCCTTCTAAGCAGTAGGTCGAGGGTTCGAGTCCCCCAAGGCACGCCATCGGCTTAGCCGAAACGGGCGGCCCGGACCGATCCCGTTCATCCTTCGCCGCGTACCCTTCACGGGAGCCACACGCGGCAGATCCTGCGCTGTCCATCCGGCAGCGATTACGGTGGAATTAGCTCAGTTGGTTAGAGCGCCAGGTTGTGGCCCTGGAGGCCGTGGGTTCGAGTCCCATATTTCACCCTCGCCGCACATGCATTCGCTGTGCGGCTTTTTCTTTGCGCCGATGACGCGGAAATAAGAAAAGAGACGGGATGCTCTCACATCACCGTCTCCAAGCG
>JAFZPN010000140.1 GCA_017550315.1 Clostridia bacterium | reverse complement strand
GCGGCGACGACCCGTGGCTGACGGGCTTCCAGTACATCGACTTCTTCCTCGAGGGGGACGACATCCTCTGGCTCTGCCGCACGGCTCTGAACGGCGCGCACAATTTCCACGACGCGAACTACTCCACCTTCCACCGGCTGCCGAACTTCCGCGAAATCACGCCCGCGGCGGCGGAATGAAGACGGGCTTTCCCATCAAAATGCCGAATTTGCGGTTGCTTTTATGATTTTTTTGTGATATAATGGAAAAGAAAGGAACTGCCGGCCTCCCTGCGGACCGATCTGCGCGGCGCACGGCAGAGAAAACGGACTAAAAACCGGTACACCGGAAAGGAGACGACCATGCGAACCCCCGACAAATTCAAAGGCTGCCTCGTGGGAGGAGCCTCCGGAGACGCCCTCGGTTACGCCGTGGAATTCATGAGTGAAAACGCCATCTCCGCGACATACGGCCCGACCGGAATCACGCGCTACGCGAACGGAAAAGGACTGATTTCCGACGACACGCAGATGACCATGTTCACCGCCGCCGGCCTGCTTCTCGGCGCGGAACGGGTCCAGAGCGGCGGCTTCGCGGGATATCCCTACTACATCGCCCTGTCCTACGGCGACTGGTACGGGACCCAGACCTCGGAATATCCCCTGAAACACCCCACCGTCCCGCTCGCCAAGATGCCGGAGATGTTCTCCCGCCGCGCGCCCGGCAACACCTGTCTCTCCGCGCTCTCGCACTTTCAGGACTGCCGCGAGTACGGCACGATCGAACGCCGGATCAACCACAGCAAGGGCTGCGGCGGCGTGATGCGGTCATCCCCCGTCGGCCTCTTCTTCGCGGGATCCGCCGTACCCGTCTGGGAATCGGACATCATCGGGGCGCAGTCCGCCGCCATCACGCACGGGCACGGCTTCGGATGGCTGCCCGCCGCGCTGCTCGCCCACATCGTGCGCCGCCTGGCCGAGGAGGAAAGCGAGACGGTCCCGCACGCCGTGGAGGACGCCGCGAAAACCCTCGCCGGGCTTTTCCCGGACATCCGCCACACCGGACCCATGATCGCGCGGCTGAAAAAAGCGGCCGACCTCGCGGAAAACCGGCAGCTCGACGACCTCGCGGCGATCCACAAGATCGGCGACGGCTGGACGGGGGACGAAGCCCTCTGTATCGCGGTCTTCTGCGCGCTGCGGCATGAGGACGACATGGAAGCCGCGCTCGTCGCCGCCGTCAACCACGGAGGGGACAGCGACTCCACCGGGGCGATCTGCGGCAACATCCTCGGCGCGAAGTTCGGCTACGACGCGATCCCGGAGCACTTCAAGACGAATCTGGAGCTCTGCGACACGCTCTGCTCCCTCGCCGTGCAGATGTGCGAGGCGGAGGTCCCCGCGGACAGCCATGCTGTCGACACCGACGGATCCGGAGAGGTCGACACGCTTCCCTGCGCCACCTGCCGCTTCCGGACGATCGTCACCCTCCCGGACGGGACGGCGCTCGACTCGGGGCGCGGAACGACCTGCGCGGCCTATCCCGAGCTCAAGCCGCTGGACATCATCTCCGACTGCGCCGTCTGCCCGAAGTACGTCCGCGAATAAGCGGAAACAAAAACCCGAGGTCATTCATCATGAAACGCGCACTATCGCTCCTCCTCACCCTTGCCCTGCTGCTGCCGTGCTTCGCGGCCTGTGAGAGCGGAGGCGCACCGTCAGCCTCCGGCCAACCGGCGCAGACTGCCGACGGCGAAGGAGCTGCCGAAGCGGATCTCTACCCCGATTTTGAGATGCCGGAGGCGACGGACAGCCTGACCGTCTACAGCTGCGGCTTTTCGACCACCATGCTCACCAAGGCCGTCGAGATCTTCCGCGCGACGTATCCCGACGTCACGGTCGATGTCCAGACATACGGCGAGGACGAGTACCGCGCCCTGCTCCGCACGGAGATCCCCGCCGGACGCGGCCCGGATTTCGTGTTCGGCAGCGCCAACGATTTTCAGGACGTCTACAAGACGATGAAGACGGGAATCTTCGAGGATTTGAATCCCTATCTGGTGAAAGACGAGGAATTCGACTTCTCGGAGTACAATCAGGCGGTCCTCGACGGCGGGCTCCTCTACGGGCACCGGTACATCCTCCCTCTGCGCTATACCCTCTCCCTGTACATCACGTCGGAGGAAAACCTCCGGGACAACGGCATCGACACGGCGGAATTCACGACGTTTGACGGCTGCCTCAACGCCTGCATGCGCTACGGCGAACAGAATCCCGACAATCATCTCCTGCAAAACGGCGCGCTCTTGGGCGGATCCGTTTATCTCCGGGAACTCTTTCTCAGCTTTGCCTACCAAATGATCGACTATGAAGCCGAACAGGTCGTGCTGGACAAGGAGGCTTTCCGGCGCGGGATGGAGCTCTGCCGGATGTGGTATGACAAGCCGGCGAAGAGCGATCCGGATGCGGTGGATATGTCGTCCGGCGCGGTTCTGTTCCGCCGGTGCCTCTTCCTCGACGGGATGACAAAGGATCTCGAGTACATTTCCGCCGCGTATGTTCTCTCGATGAACGGGGAAACGCCCGTTCTGGCCGCGATCCCCGACGAGCGGGACGGCGTGACGGCGCAGATCGAGTTTTTCGGCGCGATCCCGACGGCTTCACGCAACAAACTGAACGCCTACCGGCTCATGAAGATCCTCCTCTCCCGGGAGATCCAGCTCGGCGACGAAAACGCGGCGGACGTCTATTCGATCGCGCCGACCGGGTTCTTCGGAATGCCGGTCCACAACCCGTCCCTGAAAAAGCGGCTTGAGCTTATCCGTGATCTTCTTCCGCTCTACAACCCGACCGGTCTGGAATCGATGCCCCCGGTGCGGCAGGAGGACATCGATGCGCTGTACACGCTCACCGAACGGATCACCCGCGCCGTCATGCTCCCGCCGATCCTGCTCACGTATATGAAGAACTGCATGGAATCACACCTCAAGAGCAAGGCGGACTTCGATAAATGCTACAACAAACTTCTGAACACGCTCGAGATTTACAAGGACGAATAAGGAGGCCCATGAAACGCGTACTATCGCTCCTCCTCACCCTTGCCCTGCTGCTGCCGTGCTTCGCGGCCTGTGAGAGCGGAAGCGCACCGTCAGCCTCCGGTCAACCGGCGCAGACTGCCGACGGCGAAGGAGCTGTCGAAGCGGAACCCTACTCCGATTTCGTTATGCCCGAGGAAACGGACACGCTTGTGCTCTATTCCGCGGGATTGAACACAACAACGGTAAACCACGCAGTCGATATTTTCAAGAAACTGTACCCCGATGTGAAGATAGACTGGCACAGGCTCGGTCAGGATGAGTTCGTCACGCAGATCCGGGCGGAGATCCCGGCAGGCAGAGGACCGGATCTGCTGTACGCCAGCGGATCGGATTTTTCCGACGTCTACAAGACAATGTCCACCGGCATCTTTGAGGACTTGAATCCCTATATCGCCAACGACCCGGATTTCCACATCGACGACTACATCACCGGAATCATGGACGAGGGTTTATACCGCGGTTCCCGCTATCTGCTCCCGGTTTCGCATCGCTCTCAGCCGTACGTGACGACGGAGGAGGCGCTCGCGGAGATCGGATGCACGATCGTCGATATCCGGACGTTTTCGGGTTTCCTCGATGCCGCAAACCGATTCAAAGAGAATTATCCGGAAAACAACGCGATCGTGAACTACGCCCGCGCGGGATATGACGCCAGCAGCATTCTGATGTTTTTCCAGTGCAGCGGCTTCCGCTTTATCGATTACGATGCCGGGGAGATCGTTCTGAACGAGGAGCGGTTCCGGGAAATGATCGACTACTGCAAGAGCCTTCACGGCGGGAAACCGGATCAGAAAGAGACAAAATATTACGAAGAGGTCAAGCTGAAAAACCGCGACTGTCTCTTCCTCGAAGGACCCGGCAGTCCGCTTACGATCGAACAGACGTGGAGGAAAGTTCAGGATTTCCGCGAAACACCGGTGATGTTTACCATTCCGGATATCTCCGACGGGCAGACGACGATGATCCAGACCTTCGGTGCGATCCCGAAAGGTTCGCCGAACAAACTCAATGCGTGGAGATTCTTGAAAATCCTTCTGTCCGAAGAGATCCAGTCCAATTCACACGCTCTGTTCGCTCTGTTCCCCGTGAACAAAAAAGCTGTCCGGCAATATCTCATG
>JAFZPN010000139.1 GCA_017550315.1 Clostridia bacterium | reverse complement strand
GTGATCGTCTCGAGGACGTCATGCGCGTGATAGAGGATCGTGCCGGCCGGGGTCTCGTATACGCCGCGGCTCTTCATGCCGACGAGACGGTTTTCGACGATGTCGAGGATGCCGATCCCGTTCGCGCCGCCGATGGCGTTGAGCTTTTCGATGAGGGTCACGCCATCCGTTTCCTCGCCGTTCAGCGCGGTCGGAACGCCTTTTTCAAAGTGAAGGGTGATGTAAGTCGGCTCGTCGGGCGCCTTTTCGGGGGAGACGCCGAGTTCGAGGAACCCGTCCTTGTTGTAGTCGGGCTCGTTCGCCGGGCTTTCGAGATCGAGGCCTTCGTGGCTCAGGTGCCAGAGGTTCTTGTCCTTCGAGTAATTGGTCTCGCGGCTGATGCGCAGCGGGATGTTGTGCGCCTCGGCATAGTCGATCTCTTCGTCGCGGGACTTGATGTTCCAGATCCGCCACGGCGCGATGATCTGCATGTCGGGCGCGAAGGCCTTGATCGTCAATTCAAACCGCACCTGGTCGTTGCCCTTGCCCGTGCAGCCGTGGCAGATGGCGTCCGCGCCTTCGGCCTTGGCGATCTCGACGAGGCGCTTGGCGATGCAGGGGCGCGCGTGGGACGTGCCGAGGAGGTATTCCTCGTACTTCGCGTCGGCCTTGAGGCAGGGCCAGATGTATTCTTCGACGTATTCCTTGCGCAGATCCTCGATATAGAGCTTCGACGCGCCGGTCTTCAGCGCCTTTTCCTCGAGCCCGTCGAGTTCGCTGCCCTGACCGACGTCGCCGGAGACCGCGATGACCTCGCAGCCAGGATAGTTCTCCTTCAGCCACGGAATGATGATGGAGGTGTCGAGGCCTCCGGAGTACGCGAGCACGATTTTTTTGATTTCTTTTGCCATGGTGTCTGACCTCTTGTTATATTTATGAATTTTATTGCAATAATTATACATCCCGGACGCGGGAAATGCAATATGCATCCTATACAAATTCCTATGCGGACGCTCCTGAATTTTGCCATGACATGCACGAGCGCGATCATGGCCCGAATGGAAGCTTGTTCGCGGGATAACAGACATTTCCGGAATCGGCGCGGCGCGCAGCGGGAAAAATACAGACGAACATCGGGAAAGGAGACAATCAAGATGGATTTCATGAGAATAACATTGGCCGCGATCCTGGCAGCCGGCTGCATCGCGCAGACACATCCCGCGGCAACGGGCTTTTTTGCAGATTTGTTCGGAAACCGGGAGACGCCGGAGTGTGCGGAGACGGAACCGGAATGCGAGGACATCACCCCGAAGCGCGGACGCCACGCGCCGAAAAGAGAGAAGAAAACGGAAAAAGCCGCGCAGACATCTGCTGATCCGGACGCCGTGCCGTGTTCATCTGCCGGGATGAGCTGGTACTGCGCGCATGAGAAGGACGGGAAGCGTCCGTCCGTGCCGCCCGAGATGGCCTGGCTGACCGAACACGGCGGTCATTATCTCGGGGAGGACGAGCGGGTGATCTACCTGACCTTCGACGCGGGCTATGAAAACGGAAACGTCGAAAAGATCCTCGACACCCTGAAAGCCGAGGATGTCCCGGGCGCGTTCTTCATCCTCGACAATCTCATCAAGCGGAATCCGGATCTCGTCAAGCGGATGAGGGACGAAGGGCATCTTGTCTGCAACCACACGGCGAAGCACCCGGACATGACGAAGAAAACACAGGATGCGTTCGAGAATGAACTGCGCGCGATGGAGGACGCCTACCGCGGACTGACCGGTGAGGAGATCGCGAAATACTACCGCCCGCCGGAGGGGAAGTTCAGCCGGGAAAACCTCGACTGGGCACAGGGAATGGGCTATGAGACCGTCCTCTGGAGCTATGCCTACGCCGACTGGGACAACGACCGCCAGCCCGATCCCGCCTCCGCCATCGACAAGGTGATGGCCGGCACGCACAACGGCGAGGTGATCCTGCTCCATCCGACGTCGGCGACGAACGCGGAGATCCTGCCCGAGCTGATCCGCCAGTGGAAGGAGATGGGGTACCGTTTCGGCACCCTTGATGAGCTGTGCGGAAAGCTCTGATCGCCGCGATCCTCTCGCTCTTTGCGGTATCGGCTCTCTCCGGTACCCCGACAGGCGCGTCGGATGTGATCTATTCCTGCGCGGTGCGGGAACGCAAGATCGCCCTGACCTTCGACGACGGACCGCATCCGACGCACACCGACGAGATTCTCGACATCCTTTCCGAATATCATGTCAAGGCGACGTTCTTCCTCGTCGGGGAGAACGCCGAATGGTATCCGGAGATCGTGGAGCGGGAGGCACGCGAGGGACATGAGCTCGGGAATCATTCATATTCCCACGCCGATCTCGGCCGCGCATCCGGGGAGACGGTATGCCGGGAGATCGACCGGTGCGAAGAGGCCATCTGGGAGAACTTCGAGTACCGCACGCATCTGCTCCGCCCGCCGGGAGGATGCTGCGGGGATGCGCTCGCGAAAGCCGCCGCGGACCGGGATTACACGCTCGTCTGCTGGTCGGTCGACACCCGGGACTGGACCCATCCTCCCATCGAGCGGATCGTGAAGAACGTCATCACCCACGTCGAGAGCGGGGACATCCTCCTCTTCCATGACTATATCGCCGGGGATTCTCCGACGCCAGCCGCGCTCCGCATCCTGATCCCGAAGCTCCTCGCCGAAGGCTACGAATTCGTCACGGTCTCTGAACTGCTGGAGAACGGGGAAGGATGAGGTTTCCGATGTGGATGACAGTAAAAGGGCAGCAACACGCAAAACAGGAGCCGCCGCACGATGAATGCGACAGCTCCTTTTCCATGAGCCTTTTTTTCTTACAACAGCGGGATCCCGGCGCGGGCTGCGGTCTCGAGCGTTTCGTCGTCCCAGACGGAAACCTGCACTTCGCCGATGTGCGCCGTCTGCATCATCAGCATGCAGAGCCGGGACTGCCCGATGCCGCCGCCGATCGTCAGGGGAAGCTCGCCGTTCAAAAGCATTTTGTGGAAGGGAAGTTCCGCCCGCTCCTCGCATCCTGCCAAACTGAGCTGACGCGCGAGCGATTCCGGATCGACGCGGATGCCCATCGAGGAGATCTCGAACGCGCAGCCGAGCAGGTCGTTCCAGAGCAGGATATCGCCGTTGAGATCCCAGTCGTCGTAGTCCGGCGCACGACCGTCGTGCGGCTTGCCGCTCTTCAGCTTTCCGCCGATCTTTTCGAGGAAGGTTGTCGGATGCTCGCGGACAAAGGCGTTCTCGCGCTCCTTCGGGGTGAGGGCGGGGTAGAGATCCTCGAGCTCCTGGGAGGCGATGAACGTGACTTCGGGGGAGATCTGGCAGGTGAGCTTCGGGAAATCGTACCGCAGGGCGTTGTTCGTCGCGACGACCGCTGAGAGGATCTTCTTCACCGTCGCACGGAGATAGTCCTCGTTCCGCATCGAAGAGTCGATCACTTTTTCCCAGTCCCACTGATCGACGTAGACGGAGTGCAGGTTGTCGAGTTCCTCGTCGCGGCGGATCGCGTTCATATCCGTATAAAGGCCTTTGCCGACGTAGAAATCATAGTTCTTCAGCGCAAGCCGCTTCCACTTCGCGAGGGAGTGCACCACCTGCGCATCGCGTCCCACGGCGGGGATGTCGAACCCGACCGGACGCTCGACGCCGTTCAGATTGTCGTTCAGGCCGGAATCCTCGCGCACGAAGAGCGGGGCGGAGACGCGGCGCAGATTGAGCTCGATCGCGAGATTCATCTGGAAGGTGCGCTTGATCGTGTCGATGGCGAGCTGGGTTTCATAGACGGAGAGCTTCGGTTTATAGTTTTCGGGAACGATGAACATGGCGGCGTCCTTTCGCAAATCGGTCCGGAAAGCAGGGAACCGGAAGATGCGGACCGATGATTACCTGTATATTTTATCATTGAACGTGCGCTTTGTCAAGACCGGTTTCCCGATCCGTCAAATCCGGGCAGAGCAGACAGAAATATGTACAATTTGAGGGGCATTTTTGTCGAAAATGTGAAATTTGAAAAAGATTCCTTAAAAGGATTGACTTGTGTAGTAAAAATGATGTATAATAAATGCGCAAAAGCCAATCCAAGTGCATATGCACAACAACAAAGGAGTCTGTCATGGAAGAAAACACCATCATCAAGCTGCCGCAGAGCGAGCTCGAAATCATGCAGGCAATCTGGCTTCTCCACGAAGAAGGCGAGAAGTTCATCACCGCCAGTCTCGTCATGAAGAGATGCCCGGCGCTCAACCGTCTGAAGCTCACCACGGTCCTCACCCTCATCACGAGACTGCAGACCAAGGGCTTCATCGAGACCGAAAAGCTCGGCCGCTCCAACTGCTACACCCCGATCATTGACAGTGCGGATTACAGAAAGTTCGCCTACGGCGATTTCCTGGAACGCGTTTATCGCGGCAACCGCCTCGATCTCGCCACCGCCCTCGTCAGCGACAAGGACATCACGAAGGAAGAACTCACGGCCATCAAATCGCTCGTGAGAAAAGCAGAACTCCCGAAATAACGACTGAAACGCTCACAGCGTGACCGGAAGGAGCCGCGACATGGGAAACAGAGTTTTTCTTCTGTTTTACGCCGTCGCGGCTCTTTCTCTCATTTTTGCCGTATCCGCGTCCGTCCTGCTCCTGATCCGGCGGCGGACCGGACGAAGCGTGCGCGTGCTCTGGTGGCTTTTCTTCTTTGTTCTGACCGTCGTCCCGATCATCCTCGGTCCGCACCTCTGGCAGCTTCGTCTGTTCACGAACTGCGCGGGCGGGATGCGGATCGAAGCGCGTATCGCCGACGGGGAAGGGGAACCCGCGGCAGAGATCTCCGCCGACGCCCATGCGCTCCGCATGGCAACGACGGTCACGCGCCTTCTCCTCTCGCTCTGGTTCATCGCGGCCGCCGCGTCCTCCTCCTACGGGATCTCTTCCTATTGGAACACGCTTCATTTTCTCACCAAACACTCCGAGCACTGCCGAAACGAGCGCGTCAACCGCATTTTCGAGGAAGCAAAGCGGAAGGCGGGCGTACGGGCCCCGGTCTCGCTGCGCGTGATGCATCCGGATCTGAAGCTCTCGCCGTGTACCTGCGGGACATGGTCGCCGTCGGTTTTCATCGGCGGGGATTATCTCGACGAATATTCCGACCGCTGGCTTGAGCTTGTCTTTGTGCACGAGCTGACCCACATCCGCCACGGCGACGCCCTGCTGCGGCTCACCGCGCTTCTTGCCACCTCCTTCCATGCGCTCCTGCCGCAGTCCGCCGGGATCCGGCAGGCGGTGAACGAGGACGTCGAGTATCTCTGCGACCGCAAGGTGCTCGCGCTCGAAGGCCGGGAGGCACGCGGGGAATACATCGAAGTCATCCTCGATATCGCCGAGCGCAATCTCCGCGAGGATTACAAGCCGGAAGATCTTCTCTCAAACGCCTCGCAGGCCGGGGAATTCCTCCTCAAACGCTATCGCCGGATGCAGGAGGAGGACACCGGGATGTCCGCGAAGCCCGTCATCGCCGCGCTCGTCGCCCTTCTTCTCAACGTCTCGTTCTTTGCCGTCGCCGCGGTCGAGAACATTGACAATCTTCGTATAGATTTTGCCAGTCCCGTATTCGCCGACGCCATGACGCGGCATTTTGAGCTCACGGATGCCTCGGAGGTGACCGAAGATACGCTCGCGTCGGTCTACCGGCTGGAATTCTACCGTCCGCGGAGTCTCCCGGGTGAGGCGCTCAGTCCGGTGTACTACTGCATCGTCAACGAGGAGTCTCCCGAGAAGACGCCGAGCGGCACGCCGTATCCGTTTGACGGCCTCGATCTGCGCGACCTGACGCTGTTCAGGGATCTGCGAACCCTGATCCTCGACGGCGCGCTCCATCCGGATGGGGAGACCTGGGATCCGAACACGGCCGAATACGCCGTCATCCTGCGGGATTAGCGACTTCCCGCAGGATTTTTTTTGAAACCGGACAAGAATTCTCCGGAATGGGTTGAAAATCCCTTCCGTTTGTTGTATAATAATCAAAATGCCATCGTATGCCGACGGAGAGGAGGGAAGAGCATGAACGAAAACCGGCGCGACGCGAACAGACCGGGTTTCCTGTCCTCGCTTCTGCATTCCAGCCTCATCCTCACCTCCCTCGACCGCTTCACCGCATGGATCTACCATCTTCTGAAGAACGGCCTCTTCGGCTATATCTTCTCGGGATACCGCGCATCGCCGCACTCCGGCGTGATCGAATGGATCCGCGGCGGCAAAGCGGCGAAGCTCCTCGGCGAATTCCGCTACGGTGTCTGCCGCCGGATCGAATCAAGCGTGATCGTCTACGGCGTCGAATGGCTCTTCCGCTATCTGCTCGGGTGCCGTCTCAAGGTCTATGGAACCTTCTGCGCCTCCTTCGGCCTCTATACGACGGCGGTATCCGTCATCACCTCCCTCGTCCGCGGCTCCTTCACCGGCCTGCCGCATACGAAGGAAATGCTCCTCTCCTACGCGCTGATCCTCGCCTCGATCCCGCTCATCCTCTCGAAGAAGACCCTCGCGGAAGGGATCGTCTCTTCCCAAATCGGACGCTTCCTTTTGAAGATCACGGGATTTACGGAAGAAGATGTGCTCCGCACCGTCGGCGACGGGGGACACACGAACGTCGCGTTCCTTCTCGGGATCCTCTTTGGCGTGCTCTCCTACGTCGTGTCCGCGATCTATCTCATCGCGCTTCTCGCCGGTCTGCCGATCCTCTATCTCATCCTCATCCGGCCCGAAATCGGCGTGATGGGCCTGTTCTTCGCGATGCCGTGGCTTCCGACGATGGTCCTCGCGGCGATCGTCATCTACACGACCCTCTGCGCCATGGTCAAGATCTTCCGGCGCAAGCGCGCGTTCCGCATCGAGCCCGTCGACATCACGGCGATGGCGTTCATGGCGGTGCTCTTCCTCGGCGGAACGGTTTCCTATTCGCCCGCATCCCTCAAGCCCGCGCTTCTCATGGTCTGCCTCATGCTCGGGTATTTCCTGACGATTACCCTCATCACGACGCGCGAATGGCTTGTGCGCTGCTCGACGGCGGCGGTGATCTCGGCTTCGCTCGTCTCGCTCTACGGCATCCTGCGCTACTTCACGGGCGGCGGCTATTCCTCCGAGGCGTGGCTCGACAGCAACATGTTTGAGGGCATCCGCGGACGTGCCGTGGCGACCCTCGACAACCCGAACATGCTCGGCGAATACCTCGTTCTGATCCTCCCGATCGCGGCGGCCATGCTGATCGGCCGCGGAGAAGGTCTGCGGCGTCTGCCCGCCTTCTTCTGCATCGGAGCGATGGGCGCGTGTCTCATCCTCACCTGGAGCCGAGGCGCGTGGCTTGCCCTGATCGCAGCGGCCCTGGTGTTCCTCTTCATGTGGCACCGGCGTTCCGTCTGGCTCGTCCTTGCCGGTATCGCGTCGATCCCCCTGCTACCCGCGATCCTGCCCGCTTCGATTACCCAGCGGATCTTGAGTATCGGCAATATGGCGGACTCCTCGACCTCCTACCGCGTCTATATTTGGCGCGCGGCGGTCCACATGATCCGCGATCATTTCCTCGGCGGCATCGGCATCGGGGAGGGCGCGTGGTTCCGCGTCTATCCGGCCTATGCCTATCAGGGGATCGAGGTCGCGCCGCACTCGCACAATCTGTTCCTGCAGATCTGGCTCGAGTGCGGGATCGTCGGGATCCTCATCTTCCTCCTGTTCCTCTTCCTGCTTTATCAGGCCGCGCTGACCTTCTTCCGGCAGCTCTCGGGCGGCGCGCTTCTCAAAAACCCCGACATCTCGGCCGGTCTGCTTGCGGACAACCTCGGCGGATCCGTCGGACGGCAGAACTCCATGCGTCAGGGCAGGACTCAGCTCCGCGTCTCGACCGCCGGGCCGCTCTGCGGCATCGTCGCCGTGCTCGTGCAGGCCATGACGGACTACGCGTGGTACAACTACCGGCTGTTTCTGATGTTCTGGCTCGTCTGCGGACTGGCGGCTGCTTACACCCGCAACGGACGCGCGATGCTCGACACCCCCGAACCGACGGACAATACGGCGGATTCTTCCCCCAAGGAGGACACCCATGAATAAAAGAAAACTGCGCTTCAACGGCGTGGACGTGCTGCTCATCCTGCTGGCTGCGGCGGCTGCGTTCGTTCTTCTCTACGTCTTCGTACTCAGCGACCGCGGATCCGATGTGCAGAGCGCGGGCGACACCGTCAAGATCCAGTATGTCGTCCAGCTCCAGAATCTTGATTCCCGCTTCGCCGAGTCCGTGCGCCGGGGACAGCACGTCGAGGACGCGATCACGCGCAAATCGATTGGCACCGTCGTCGGCGTCGAGGTCAAGGATTTCGAGAAGATCACCTTCGACTACGACACGGGCCGCGAAATCGTATCAAAGGCGGACGACCGCATCACGCTGCTCGTGACGATCGAAGCGGACGTCACGGAGACGGACCGCGCGTTTCTGGCGGACGGCTGCGACATCCGCGTCGGCAAGCAGTTCAGCCTCATCCTTCCCGAACTCTACGGCGTCGGCTTCTGCATCCGTCTCGACAAAGAATAAGCCTCTCTGACGAAATTTTCCGCATCCGGGAACTTTTTCCCCCTCTGCGGCGTCTTATAGAAAAAACGGAGTACATTCCCCATGGTATCATTCATTTACCCGGTCGTCGCGACGATATGCGCGTTTCTGCTCGCCTATGTCACGACACCGTCCGTTCGCGTTCTCGCATTCCGCATCGGTGCGGTCGACGTGCCGCTCGACGGACGGCGCATCCATAAAAAGCCCATTCCGCGCATCGGCGGCGTTGCGATCTATTTCGGTTTCCTCATCACGTCCATGCTCTTCTGCGATGTCTCGCGCGAGCTGGTCACGATCTGGATCGGCGGCGGCGTGCTCGTGATCCTCGGGATCATCGACGACGTCGTCCGTCTCAACGCCTGGATCAAGCTGATCGTGCAGCTGCTCGTCGCGGGCTTCGCCGTCTGGAACGGAACGGTCATCAACCACGTCAATCTCGGCGGCGGCTATGTTTCGCTCGGCGTGTTCAGCATCCCGCTCTCGATCCTGTGGATCGCGGGCCTGACGAACGCCATCAACTTCATCGACGGCCTCGACGGTCTGGCATGCGGCGTCTCGGCGATCTCCTCGTCCGCTTTGCTCGTGGTCGTCCTTCTCCACGGAGACATGGTCAGCGCGCTCCTCTGCGCCATCATGCTCGGCGCGTGCCTCGGCTTCCTTCCGTTCAACTCCAATCCCGCGCGGATCTTCATGGGCGATACGGGCGCGCTCTTCCTCGGCTTCTGCTTCGCGGTGCTGTCCGTACAGGGCGTCTTCAAGATGCACGCCGTACTCGCGTTCATCGTTCCCCTCACGATCTTCGCCGTGCCGCTCTTCGACATGGTCTTCGCGATCGTGCGGCGGCTCGTGGCGGGGAAGAGTCCCTTCGCGCCGGACCGAGGTCACATTCATCACCGCCTGATCGACATGGGCTTCACGCAGAAGGAATCGGTCAAGATCCTCTATGCCCTCTGCGCGCTCCTCGGGCTGGTGGCCGTCTTCTGCACGGAGACCATGTTTGAGAATCTCCGCGTCGTGAAATCCGTCGCCATCGCGCTCATTTCCGTCGCACTCTTCGTCATCAATTTCCTCATCATGAAAAACCCCGTCTCCCGTCGCCATTCCGGCCTGACGGAGGACGATATGACCACGGAGGATTATTTGGAAGAACTCGACCCGGAAAAGGCACGCCGGATCGAGCTGCACAACGGCGGTATGCCGCACGGCGATTCCGCGGACAAAAACGGGACGGAGGAACATGAGACTGCTCACGAAACGACTCCGGGTGAAACTGAGGGATCTGTTCGATAACCGGTCGGCGCTTCTGATCCTGCTCTTCGGACTGATTCTGTTCGCCGCTCTTCTCGCCTTCGTCCTCGACGCGTTCGGCGTTCGTACGGCGGTTTACCGGATGATCTACGGCGGCGGAAGGGACAGCGAGGTCACGACCGGCGAATACGGCGGGATCCCCAATATGACGCGTCCCGTCGAAGAGGACGGGGAAGGCATCTACTTCACGTATTCCGACAAGACCATCCTCGACGAGCTGGTGCCGAAAGAAAGCTATACCCGCGTCTTCCGCATCATCCGCCAGTGGGAGGGTGAGAGCACGATGGACCGTTATGTCCTGACCGTCGAGGGCGACTGCTGGGAGCTCACCGGCAGCGCGCTCACCGCCTTCTGCGACGGGGAAAAGACCTATCTCTCCTCATCCGTCTACGGCACGGAAACGGATGCCGGCGGATTTGAAGACATCGTCGGCGTCACGTCCCTCTCCGAAATTGCACAAAAGGCGCGCGAGGGAGAAGCCGAGATCAGCGTCGCCGAGCAAAACGTGCGCATTGTCATCGACGACCCCGAAACCGGCCTGCGCGAGCAGTACGAGATCTCGATGGAAACCGGGATCGTCGTATCCGAGCAGTCCTCTTATAACGGCGAACTCTACCGGTTTGTCACCACCGAAATACTCACCGATCCGGCATCCTCACTGAGAGACCGCATCGGTGATCTCCGGGATGCGTTCCATGCGTCCCGACAGGATCTGGCGTCCGCCGGACAGAACGATCAAGACGGAGGTACTCCATGAACGAAAACGGCAAACAGAAAAAGCGGCTCGGCGCGCTCGACTTTCTGATCCTTTTTCTGCTGATCGCGGTGATCGGCAGCGCCGGCTATCGCTGGTACAGCGGCCGCAACTCCGATACGGCGAGCGGCGTGCAGATGGACCCGTACGTCATCACGTTCCTCATAGCGGACATCCGCGACTCCTCCGCCCAGAACTATCTGGAGACCGGGACCAACTTCTATCTCGCGGACACCGATCAGTTCTTCGGGACCCTGCGCGAAGGCAAGACCATCCGCGACGCCGAGAAGTTCTATGAAATGCCGGACGGCGAGCTTGTAAAGGTTTCCACCGATCTGACGGGCGACTTTTACCGGGTCGACGTCGAGGCGAGCGTGACGGCGCACGGACGCATGGATGCCGACGGACGGTTCCTGCTCGACGGAAGCAAATACATCGGCGCGAACCGGGAGATCACGATCTACAGCAAGTACCTGACCGTCACCGTGATCGTCACGGGCATCAGCCTCGCACAGTAAAAACGGAAAACAAAAAAGCCGCGATTCCCGATCGGATCGCGGTTTTGTCATGCCCGGACGGCATAGAGCGTCAGGTCCCACATCGGCAGGCACGGGACGCGGCGGAGATAAAGGCGGTGAGTGGGCAGGAGCGTGTGCACAAGCCGGGGCAGGGCGAAGAGATCGTCCGTGCGGTGATAGAGCGAGACGGCGAGGTTCGGCTCATCGCGCCGGATCGTGTTCTCGGCGCCGCGCAGCGCGCGTTCTTCCGCGCCTTCGACGTCGAGCTTGAGAAAGTCAAGCGGGATGTCATTGAACATCGCGTCGACTGTCACGGTGCAGACCTCGGTCTCCTTCGCGCGGCGTCCGTGTCCGTCCTCACCGGATCCCCGGCTCCCGGACGCGGCGTAGGGGATGCGCCCCGCATCGTCCCAGAGCGCGGCGTTGACGGGGGAGATCTTTGCGCCTATCTCCGTGCGCGCGTAGGCTTCGAGCTTGCGGAAGGATGCCGGATCGGGCTCCGCCGCATAGACGGTTCCCGGATGCAGGACCCGGACGAAAACCGCCGCGCTGTCGCCCCGGAACGCGCCGCCGTCAACGATCGTGCGGATCGCCTGGCCGCCCATCAGCTCCCGGACGCTCGTCTCCATCGGTTCCGTGTCCGCAAGATAATCGATACGCCCGGTCAGCCGGAATGCGACCGCCGCGTCGAAGAGGGAACGCGACCGGTCATCCGACAGGAGAGCGCGTGCTTCGGCGAGATCATTCTGATGAGATTCATAATATGCTCCGTCGAAGAGATCGCCTCCGTAAAGCGGGACCTCGGGAATCAGGAGATCGTGCCGGGCATCGAGCATACGGACGAACGCGAGCACATCCTCCCGCGCGCTGCCGAAAGCGAGGAGCACCGTGATGTCGTCCCCGGCTTTCGCCTGCACGTCCGAATAGGAACGCACCGGCATCCCGCGGAACGTGCGCGACCGGACGAAACCGTCGGAGGCGAATACGCCGTCGGCCGGGATCCCGCGCGCCTCGAGCACATCGAGGATCTTGTCCGCGCCGTTGCCCGTGCCGTAGAGCCAGATCGGCCTCTCGCGCCGTGCCAGACGGTCCCAGAGGCATTCCGCCCTCATGCGTCCTCCATCCCGAAGAACCGCATGGCGTTGTTCCAGAGGATCGCCTCGCGCTCGTCATCCGTCAGCGGGATGCGGAAGAAGCGTTCGAGTTCCTCCTTCGTGTTGACGACCGGGTAATCGGTCCCGAACATAATATTCTCGACGCCGAGGGTGTGGATGATCCTCTCCGCGTCCTCTGCCGACATCGCCCAGAGTGCGCTCGACGTGTCATACCAGACGTTTTCCCGTCCGGCGAGCAGAGGAACGTTGACATCCCAGGACTTGTACCCGCCGAGATGCGCCGCGCCGACGATGAGGCGGGGGAACATCTCGAGCACCCGCACGAGCTTGTCCGCGGAGGAGAACTGATATTCCGGCCGGTTGTCTCCCATGTGGAGGTAGATCGGCATCCCGCGCGCCTCGAGGATCTCATAGAGCGGGAGCAGCCGCGGATCGTCGATGTCCACACCCTGGATATCCGGGTGGATCTTCACGCCGCGCAGGCCGAGCGAGACCGCGCGTTCGATCTCGCCTTCAAAGTCCGGATAATCCTGATGCATCCCGGCGTAGCCGACGGTCTTAAATCCGCGGGACCGTGAATACTCCGCCAGCGCCGCGATGGAGTCGTTGACCTTCGGGACCTGATGCGCGTTCGTCGCGACGGAGAAGAGCAGATAGCCGCCGACATGATTGGCCTCGGCCTGCGATTCGAGATCGGCGTAGGTCCCTTTGCCGAGGACTTCAAAATTATAAAACTGCCCGAGGTTTTCGCAGGCTTTTTCCGCGATCTTTTCGGGGTAGGTGTGGGTGTGTACGTCAAAAACCTTGAACATTTCCGTGGATTCCTTGATTTTGTCTTCCGGATGTGGTAAAATAGGGCTGTAATTCCAGATAAAGGAGAATGCAAATGGACTGCTTATTCTGCAAGATCATCGCCGGGGAGATCCCGTCGACGAAAGTTTACGAGGACGACGACATGTTCGCGTTCCGGGATATCCACCCCGAAGCTCCCTGTCATGTGCTGGTCGTGCCGAAGACCCACATTCCGTCCATGGACGGCGTGAGCGCGGAGAACAGCGCCGTCGTCGCGAAGATCTTCGAGAAGATCCCCGAGATCGCACGGCTCGGCGGCTGTGACAACGGCTACCGTGTCATTGCGAACTGCGGGCCCGACGCCGGTCAGACCGTGATGCACTTACATTTCCACATCCTCGGCGGAACGGTACTGCCCGTGCACATCGTACCGGAGAAATGATTATTTCAAAAGCGGGGGGAGGGACTTTCACCGGAAAGCGCCTCCCCCTTGCTGTTTTTACCCGTTGTTTGCGCCTCGGTCGCTGACGAATTCGGCGTAGATCGCGCGCATCGCGGCTTCAAAGTCGTTTTCGTCGACGCCGATGATGATGTTGAGCTCGGAGGAGCCCTGGTCGATCATGCGGATGTTGATCCCGGCTGCCGCGACCGCTTTGAAGACGCGGACTGCCGTGCCTTTGGATTTGACCATCCCGCGTCCGACCACCGCGATGAGGGCGAGACCTTCCTCCACGGAGATGGCGTCCGGTTCCACGCTCGCGCAGATCCGGTTGATGATCCGCTCGCGGCTTTCGGCGATCTCCGCGCGGTTGAGGACCACGCTCATGGTGTCGATCCCGGAAGGCAGGTGCTCGAAGGAGATGTTCTCCTTTTCGATCGCCTCGAGGACCTTGCGCCCGAAGCCCTTTTCCGCGTTCATCATCGCTTTTTCGATCGTGATGACGCAGAAGCCCTTCTTTCCGGCGATGCCGGTGATGATGTTCTTCGGATCGTAGGCGTCGGTGTGCGAGAGGATGATGGTTCCCGGATCCTCCGGCGCGTTGGTGTTGCGGATGTTGATCGGGATCCCGGCGAAGCGGACGGGGAAGATCGCGTCCTCGTGCAGCACGCCCGCGCCCATATAGGACAGCTCGCGCAGCTCCCGGTAGGTGATGAAGGAGATCCCCTGCGGATTGTCGACGATGCGCGGGTCGGCCATCAGGAAGCCGGAGACGTCCGTCCAATTCTCATAGAGATCGGCGGAGGCCGCGCGCGCCACGATGGAACCGGTCACGTCGGATCCGCCGCGGGAGAAGGTCTTGATCGTACCGTTCGGCATGGACCCGTAGAAGCCGGGGATCACGCCGTTTTCGTGTTTTTTCAGCTCTTCGGAGAGAAGGTTGTTCGTGGTTTCCGAATCAAACGTCCCGTTGTCAAAGAAGCGCACATACCGCGCAGGGTCGATGAAGTCGTAGCCGAGATAGTGCGCGAGGACGAGACCGTTGAGGTATTCGCCCCGGCTCGCCGCGTAGTCACGGCCTGCGGAGTGTCCGATCGCCCATTTGATATGCGTGTATTCTTCGCTGAGATCAAGCGCCAGCCCGAGATCCCGGATGATCGAATCGTAGCGCTCCCGGATGCGGGCAAACAGATCCTCGATCCCCCCGCCGGCGGAGGCCACGTTGTAGCACTCGTACAGCATGTCGGTGACCTTGGTGTCGCCGGAAAAACGCTTGCCGGGCGCGGACGGGACGACAAAAAGCCTCGTCGGGTCGGAATGGATGATCTCGCCGACTTTTCGGAAATGCTCGGCATCCGCGAGGGAGCTTCCGCCGAATTTGACGACCTTGATATTGAACGAATTGAAATCCACGTCAGTCAACCTCTGTTATCTTTCTGAACCGGAGAAGAACAAACCTCTCCTACCATATTATATGGCAGAGCGGGGATTTTGTCAAGAAGCTCCCTCCTGACTTTCTGTACAAACTTCTTGACAGAAGCTCCGGCGTCATGTATAATTATATAGAATTTCATACCGTGAGCAAAGAAAGGCACTCTGCATGTTCAAAGACAAGACGATCTTCTCCCCCTCCGCCGTTCTTCTCCCGCCGTTCGCCGCTGATCCGTATGCCATGACTCGCTGGGCGGTGATCGCCTGCGATCAGTTCACATCGGAGCCCGCGTACTGGGAACGGTGCCGCACGGCTGTCTGCGGCGTCCCTTCGACGTATGACTATATCATGCCGGAGGCGTATCTCGGCACGGAGAGGGAAGCGGCTCACGCGGCGGAGATCGGGGCGGCGATGGCGTCGTTCAATGCGCTCCTCATGCGCCGGATCGACGGTTTCGTCTATCTCGAACGCACCCTCCCGGACGGGCAGCTGCGCCGCGGGATCGTCGGGCAGATCGACCTCGAAGCATACGATTATCACGCGGACTCGTCCTCTCCGATCCGGGCGACGGAGGCGACGGTCCTCGAACGCATCCCGCCGCGGTGCAGAATCCGCGCATCCGCCGCCATCGAGCTGCCGCACATCCTTATCCTCGTCGACGACCGCGTCGGGCTGATGGACACGGCGGCGTCGCTCGCGCGGGAGGTCGCCTATGACTTCGATCTCGTGGAAGGCGGCGGTCACGCGCGCGGATTCGCGCTCACCGGTCAGAACGCCGCGCTTCTCACCGATAAGATCGCGGAATACGAAGCGTCCCGCGAGGGGCTCGTCTATGCGATGGGGGACGGGAATCACTCCCTCGCCGCCGCCCGCGCGCACTGGGAAAACGTGAAGCGCGAGACCGGGGATAGGAATCATCCCGCGCGGTACGCCCTCTGCGAGATCACCACGCTCGGGGAAGACTCCCTCGTGTTCGAGCCGATCTACCGGATCCTCAAAGGCTGCGATCCGGACGACGTCCGCGCCGCGCTCTCGGAAATCTCCGGCAGCGGGGAACAGCGGATCACGGTTCTCGCGGGCGACTGCACGGAGGAGCTTGCCTTCGCTCGTCCGACGCATGCCCTGACCGTCGGAACGCTTCAGAACTGGATCGATGGCTATGTCGCCGCGCATCTGGGGGTCACATGCGATTATATCCACGGCGAGGCGTCGCTACGGGAGCTCGCATCGGCGCCGGGGACCGTCGGCTTTCTCTTCGACGGTATGGACAAGGCTGAGCTCTTCCCATACGTCGAGGCGCACGGCACGCTGCCGCGCAAGACCTTCTCGATGGGCGAGGCGGCGGGGAAGCGGTATTATATCGAATGCCGCCGGATCACGCGCTGACATATAAAGAAAACCGCACCTTCGGATGTGCTCCGGGGTGCGGTGCGAATTTGGTTTCCGTTTACCGGATGACGATGACCTTGATGATGCCTTCCATGCTCTCGATTGCGGTGCGCATGTCCGCGGTGATCTCCGCATAGGTATCGACGAGCGTCACCGAGAAGTCGCCGCGCGAGCGGTTGACCATGTTCTCGATGTTGATCTTGCGCTCGGCCAGGGTGGACGCGACGTGGGAGATCATGTTCGGGATGTTGCGGTGAAGGATGACGAGACGTCCGGCATCCGTGCGGGGCATATCGACGGCTGGATAGTTGACGCTGTTTTTGATGTTCCCGTTTTCAAGAAAATCCATGAGCTGATTTGCAGCCATGACGGCGCAGTTTTCCTCGGATTCTTCGGTCGACGCGCCGAGGTGCGGGATCGTGATGATGCCGGGGACGCCGACGGTCTCCTCGGTCGGGAAGTCCGTCACGTAGGCCGAGACCTGACCGGAGGCGATGGCTTCCTTCAGATCGGCGGCATTGACGAGATCCGCGCGGGCGAGGTTGACGATCTTCACGCCGTGCTTCATCTGCGCGATAGTGTCGCGGTTGATGAAGCCCTTCGTCTCCTTCGTGGCGGGCACGTGGATTGTGATGTAGTCGCTCGCAGCATAGACCTCTTCGTAGGTCGCGGCCTTCTTGACGGAGCTCGAGAGGCCCCACGCCGCGTCCACGGTGAGGTAAGGGTCGCAGCCGATGACATTCATGCCGAGGTTTTTCGCGGCGTTGGCGACGAGTCCGCCGATCGCGCCGAGACCGATGACGCCGAGGGTCTTGCCCTTGATCTCGGTGCCGCCGTACGCGCTCTTGCCGGCTTCGACCGCCTTTGCGACGTTCTCCGTCAGACCGGACGCCCATTCGACGCCGCCGATGATGTTGCGCGAGGCGAGGAGCAGGGCCGCGACGGTCAGCTCCTTGACGCCGTTGGCATTGGCGCCGGGCGTATTGAAGACGACGATCCCCTCTTCCGCGCAGCGATCGACCGGGATATTGTTCACGCCTGCGCCGCACCGGGCAATGGCTTTCAGCTCGGGCGGGAAGGTCATGTCATGCATCGCGGCGGAGCGCACCATGACAGCGTCCGGGACCTCGATGTCGGCGGATACGGTATATTTGGCGGGATCGAAGCGGTCGGTCCCGATCTTGGCGATTTTATTGAGCAGCTTGATGTGATACATATCTCTCTCTCCTGTGAAGGTTCTTATTTCGGGTTCTTCTCGGCGAAGTCCTTCATGAACGCGACGAGGGCTTCGACGCCTTCATACGGCATCGCGTTGTAGATCGATGCGCGCATACCGCCGACGGAACGGTGGCCCTTGAGGTTTTTCAGCCCGGCAGCCGACGATTCCTTCGCGAACTTCTTGTCGAGATCCTCCACGCCGGTGACGAACGTGACGTTCATCATGGAGCGGCTTTCCTTTTCGACCGGCGCAAGATAGTAGCTCTGACTGTCGAGATAGTCGTAGAGGAGCGCGGCCTTCTTCTGATTGCGGCGCTTCATCTCCTCGAGACCGCCGATGGAGAGGAGCCATTCGTAGACGAGACCCGCCATATAGATCGCGTAGCAGGGCGGGGTATTATACATCGATCCGTTATCCGCCATGAGCTTCCAGTCGAGCATGGACGGCGTCAGCGGATGCGTCCAGCCGAGCAGATCCTCGCGCGCGATCACGACCGTCAGACCGGCCGGCGCCATGTTCTTCTGCGCGCCCGCGTAGATCACGCCGAATTTCGTGACGTCGACGGGCTCGGAGAGGATGCAGGAGGACATATCGGCGACGAGCGGGATGTCCCCGGTGTCCGGGATGTACGGGAACTTCGTGCCGTAGATCGTGTTGTTGAAGCAGATGTGGACGTAATCGGCGTCGGGGCGGAAGCTCTCGCGGGTCGTCATCGGGACGCGGATGAAGTTGACGTCCTTCGAGGAGGCAGCCACCGCGCAGTCGCCGTACTTCTGGCCTTCCTTATAGGCTTTCGTCGAGAACTGACCGGAAAGGATGTAATCCGCGCGGCAGTTCTTCATGAGATTGAGCGGGACCGCGGCAAACTGGGTCGACGCGCCGCCCTGCAGAAAGAGGACTTTATAATTCTCGGGGATCTGCATCAGGGTGCGCAGATCGGCCTCGGCTTTCTGAATGATCGCTTCGTAGTCCGCGGAACGGTGGCTCATCTCCATGACGGACATGCCACACTCGCCGTAACAGACCAGCTCGGATGCCGCCTTTTCGAGAACGGGCAGCGGGAGCATGGACGGACCTGCGGAGAAATTGAATACTCGATTCATGGAAACCTCCTGAGATGATGGGAAAATGATCGTGCGGTTCGGGGAAATGAATTGCGCATGATAACCGGCTATTAGGTTTGTCCTATTATACGCGAATTCCTTTCGTATGTCAATCCCTTTTCCGGAATCCGTTCCCGTGGGATTGTATGAAATTCCGTCATTCGCCGGTTAAATATTCATACCGAACCAACAAAAAGGCGCCTGACGCGCCGATTTGTGCATATTGTGTTATAAAGGGTTCCTTATCCGCGATCGAAAAAACCGATATTGGTGACGTATTCGACCCCCGGTTTGCCGGAAATCGCGCGCAGGACCCGGTCTATGTGATCCCAGCTGTTGAACTCCTCGCCCCGGTCGAATTCAAAGGAATGCCCCCAGAGATAGAAGAGCATGTCGCCGTCCGTCGGTTCCGCCGCGAGGAACTCGTCGATCAGACGGAAGACGTCGGGATCGCGGTGATGACAGGTCGGATCGAGCAGCAAGGGATTCTCCGGAATGCCGAATCCTTTCGTCGAGCGGGTCGTCCGGGCATAGCGGATCCCGCATTCGCCGAGCACCTCGACCACGGCATCGTTATAGGATCCGTAGGGATAGGCGTGCCCGATGACGGGATAGCCGGCGATTTTCTCAAGCGCATGCCGGTCGTCCATGATCTCCGCGGCGATCTCCGTGCGGGAGAGCGTTTCGAGATGCGGATGGGACTTCGCGTGCGTCGCGATCTCGTGTCCTTGGTAGAGCTCTGCCGCCTCTGCCTTCGATACGCGCCAGGCATCGGGATCGTCGTCGGGCATCGCGGCGGAATTGATTGAAGGTGCATTTCACGCCGTATTCGTTCAGCATCTTTACGAACTGCCGGTCATGCTTCGGGCCGTCGTCGTAGCTGAGCGTCACATATTTCTTATAAGCCATAATCTGCCTCCTCGGTCTGGATGCATCCATTATAGCAGAGAGAGGCGCGATTTGCAATCCATAGGAAAAAATTCCGGCGAATTGCGTCAAGTTCGGAACTTTTTCGCCCCCCGCGGCGTCTAAAAGACAAAGAAACAGAAATCACCAATACGGAGGTTCACTATGAAAAAACAGAGAATCCTGTCCCTGCTTGCCGCCGTTGCCCTGACGCTCCCGCTTGCGTCCTGCGGCAGCTCTTACGCTTCCGACAACGGCATGGTCGCCTCATCCCAGAGCTATGCAAAAGAAGAATACGCCTACGATTATGCCTACGATGCAGAAGCGCCCGCGATGTATGAGGCCGAGATGGGCGTGCCCGGCTCCTCTTCTTCTTCCTCGACAAGCGCGCAGAACGACCTGTCCGAGCGCAAGATCATCCGCACGGCGACCGTCAACTTTGAGACCACCGGATACGAAGAATTCCTCGATGCGCTGAATGTCTGCGTCTCCCAGAAGGGCGGATACGTCGAATCCTCCGAGACCTACGGAGGCGGCATCTATTCCTCCTATACCACGCGCAGCGCATCCATCACCGTCCGTGTCCCCGCCTCGCAGTACGACGCCTTTATGTCGAGCGTGGTCGAGATCGGCGCGATGACCTACCGCTCAGAGAGCAAGGACGACGTCACGATGAGCTACATCGACATCGAAAGCCACATCCGCGCGCTGGAAACCGAGTACACGACGCTCCTTGACATCCTCGAAAAGGCCGAGTCCCTCGAAGACGTCATCCTCCTGCAGAGCCGCATCTCCGAAGTCAATTACGAACTCGATTCCTACAAATCCCAGCTCCGCAAATATGACGACCTGATCTCCTACTGCACGATCTACATCCACGTGAACGAAGTATACCGCACGACGACGCCGAACGAAAAGACCCTCACCTTCGGCGACCGGATCGTGACCGGTCTGCGCGAGAATCTCCTCGACATCGGAGAGGGCTTTGCCGACTTCGCGGTCTGGTTCGTCACCTCTCTGCCGTACATCCTGATCTGGGCCGTCGTGATCGTCGCCATCGTCTTCATCGTGCGCGCGATCATCCGGAGCTATCGGAAAAAGAAAGAAAAGAAAGCCATCGAGAACTATCTGCGGAGCCAGAACAATGAAACAAAAGAGCCGTCTCAGGACGGGCGTTAAGTTCCTCCTCTTTTTGTTCCTCTTCGCCGTCCTCCTCGCCGCCGTCATCAACGCCGCGATGATCGTGAAAGCGAGCGGCAGGATCTTCACGGCGGCGGATGTCCGGGAGTCCGGTGCCGACTGCATCCTCGTCCTCGGCGCCGGCGTGCGTGCGGACGGAAGTCCGAGCCACATGCTCGAAGACCGCCTCATCACGGGGATCGCGCTCTATGAGGCAGGCGCCGCGCCGAAGATCCTCATGAGCGGGGATCACGGCTCGGTCGACTACGACGAGGTGAACACGATGAAGTCCTTCGCCGTCGAACAGGGCGTTCCGTCGGACGACGTCTTCATGGACCACGCCGGCTTCTCGACCTACGAATCCCTCATCCGGGCGCGGGATGTTTTCAGCGCAAAGCGGATCGTGATCATCTCGCAGGAATATCACCTGTATCGCGCGCTCTGGCTGGCGGATGCGCTCGGGCTCGAGGCCGTCGGCGTCCATGCGGACAGAAGGACCTACGTCGGGCAGGGCATGCGGGAAGTGCGGGAGATCGCCGCACGCTGCAAGGACTTTTTCGTCGGATTCTTTGAACCCGCGCCGACCTATCTCGGCGATCCGATCGACCTCACGGGCTCCGGCAGCGTCACCGACGATAAGACCTCGCCGTAATTCCCTTAATCCAAGAAAACCGTTCCGTTTTCAGGCGGAGCGGTTTTTTTCTCGCCCGCGCGGATTCTCTCTTGCAATCGTCCGCGCGGTATGCTATACTGAATTCAGAATACAGATTTCACCACGGAGGCAGCGATGAAATTCACGGCAATCAGACGGACGGCGGACGGATACGAAGCGCCCATCGGTTTAGACATCACCGAAGAGGGCGGCGTGACGGCGGTAAGACCTCAGCAGGAAGTCAACGGCCCGCACGATCTTGTTCCGCTCGATCCGGAATGCGGGGTGCGGATCCTGATCGACCCGGAGATCCCGGTGCGGTACATGGCGGACTGGCGGTATTCCGAATTCTGGTGCGCGCCCTTCTTCGGAAGCGATCTGACAGAAGTCCCGCGCGACACGCAGTACTTTCTGTATCGGACGGACGGCGGCGTCTGGGGCGTGATCGTACCCGTCGTCGATCGGAACTTCAAATGCGTGCTCGAAGGGACGCCGGAAGGCCTTTCTGCGAAGCAGTTCTCGTGGAATTACGGCCCCGTCGGGACAAACGATCTCGCGTTCGTGTGGGCCGAAGGGGACGATCCGTTTGAACTCACGGAAAGGGCCGTGCGGCGGGCTGCCGATCTGCTCGGGACGATCCTGCGCGAGGACAGGCGCTATCCTGCCATCTTTGAATATCTCGGCTGGTGCTCGTGGGATGCGCTCCAGATCCGCGTCTCCGAGGCGGGCCTCTGCGAGAAGGCCGAGGAATTCCGCATGAAGGGGATCCCGGTGAAATGGGTGATTCTCGACGACATGTGGGCGGAGATCCGGAACTTCATCGGCGCGAAATACGAAACGCGCGAAGAGATGTTCCGCCTCATGCATTCCTCCTCGATGTGGGACTACGAGGCGGCGTCCGACCGCTTCCCGGAAGGGCTGGGGCATACCGTCGGGAAACTGCACGCATACGGCCTGAAAGTCGGGATCTGGCACCCTTCGACCGGGTACTGGTATGGCCTCGATCCTGCGGGGGAGGCATACCGCAAGCTCCGCGACTACACCACCGTCACCGCCGACGGCCGTATCGTCGCCGACTGGCACGCAGAGCGTTCGTTCGGCTTCTTCTCGACGATGCACCGCTTCTTCCGCGATGCCGGCGCGGACTTCCTCAAGGTTGACAACCAGAGCATGACGCGGCGGTATTATAAGGGCATGGACACGGTCGGCCGCGTCACGCGCGAATGGCACCGGGGCCTCGAAGGGTCCGTCGGGCTGCACTTCGACAACACCATGATCAACTGCATGGGCATGGCGTCGGAGGATCTCTGGAACCGCGGCTTTTCCTCGATCTGCCGGTGCAGCGACGACTTCCAGCCGGAAAACCGCCCGTGGTTCACGAAGCACATCCTGCAGTGCACCTACAACTCGATCCTTCAGGGCCAGTTCTTCTGGAATGACTACGACATGTGGTGGACGGACGACACCCAGGCGGTGAAGAACAGCGTTCTGCGCGCCATCTCCGGCGGGCCGATCTACGTGAGCGACGAGATCGGGCGGTCGAGACCGGAGATTTTCCGGCCCCTCGCCTTCGACGACGGGCGGATCCTGCGCTGCGACCGGAGCGGCATGCCGACGGCGGACTGCCTCCTCGACGATCCGCGCACGTCCGGAAAGCCCCTCAAGATCCAGAACCGCATCGGGCGGGCGGGCGTCGTCGCGGCGTTCCACATTGCCGAGGAAGAAGGACCGCTCGAAGGGATCCTCCGCCCGTCCGATGTCCCGGGACTCGAAGGGGAAGAGTTCGTCGTCTATGAGTTTTTCACCGCAGGCTGCTGGCGTATCCCGAAGGACGGGGAACTGCCCATCCGCCTCAAAGACCGGGAAGAGGTGCGTATTTACACGCTGATCCCCTATGAAAACGGCTTCGCGCCGATCGGGCGGATCGACAAATTCCTGCCTTACGCCGCCGTCACGGCGCAGATCGGCGAAGCGGTGACGCTCTACGAACCCGGCCCGTACGCGTATATCCGAGACGGGAAGTTTTACGAGGAGGAACGGCATGGCTGAGATTTGCCTGAACGATTTCCGTGCGGCGGACGCGTGCGAGACCTTTGCGCGCGCCATGGCATACTGCCGCGAGCATCCCGGAACGACCCTGACCGTCCCGCCGGGGATCTACCGGATCACAAGCCCCCTCGCCCGCGAGACGATGGAGCATGTTTTAAGCGGCGACTTCGGTCCCAATCCCCAGCGCACGATGTTCAACCCGCAGTTTGCCTACACCCGCGGGATCGACTTTTTCGGTCAGCGGGGAACCGTCCTCGACGCGCGCGGGGCGACCCTCCTCGTCGACGGCTTCATGGAGCCCCTCTCCCTCCGGTACTGCGAGAATGTCACGATCCGCGGACTGACGATCGACCATCTTCGCAAGCCGTACAGCCGCGGGACCGTGCGGATGACCGATCCTTCGGAGGTGACCGCGGAGATCGCGTTTGACGCGGACACGCCCGTCTGCGAGAAGACCCCGCTCACCCTGCGGTATATCTTCGTAGGGCCGGACGGCCGCCGGCTTCCGGTCGGGATCCGCGCGATCCGGGTGACCGATCCGACGCACGCCGCGGTCACGCTCACTGAGCCGGTTCCGGACGGGACGCGGTTTTATACGATTCACACCTATCATTTCCGCCCCGCGATCCTCATCGAGCGCGCGAAGGGGATCCGTCTCGAGGACGTTTCGATCCACTCCCAGCCCGGTATGGGCATCGTCGGCAACCGCAGCGAGAACGTCACCCTCACCCGCCTGCGCGTTGTGCCGGGGGTTGGCGAGCTCTGGTCCTCGAACACCGACGCCACGCATTTCACGTCGATGAAGGGCAGGCTCCGCTTCGAGAACTGTGATTTCGAGGGGCAGGGCGACGACTTCACGAACGTCCACGGCTATTATCAGGCCGTCGTGCGGCGCGAGAGCGATACCGTCGTGTATTTACAGGAAAAGACGCCGGACGGCACGCACGCACAGAGCCTCGACTATCCCGATCCCGGCGATCTGCTTGAACTGACTTCGCACGACACCCTCCGCGTCCGCGACACGTTCCGGGTTCTCGACTGCGAACCGCTTCCCGACGAATGGATGTGCCGGGTGACGCTCGACCATGCGGTCCCGGCGGATACGGACGGCTGGATGTTCGCAGACGTCACGCGCCTGCCTGAGCTCGAAGTCATCGGCTGTCACGCGTCGTCCCACTTCGCCCGCAGCATCCTCATCAAGACCCGCTCGGCCCGGATCGAAGGGAACACCTTTCGCGACGTGCAGGGACCGGCTATCGTCGCCGCGGCGGAATCGTGGTGGTACGAGGGAGTCTGTCCGGCGAACGTCGTGATCCGCGGAAATCGGATCGTGAACTGCGGCTGGGCATGGGGCGAAGCGGCGGGCATCGTCGTCAAGGCGGACGCGGATCATCCCGAAGGCCAGAGCATCCGGAACATCGTGATCGAGGACAACGAGATCGACGCGCCGGGACAGCAGCACGCGATCTTCTGCCGGAACGTCGACGGTCTCACCGTCGCCCGCAACCGCGTGAACGTCGCCGGGGAGCCGGTCGTCATCGAAGACTGCACGAACGTGGAGAACATGCCATGATCTACCTCCAATCCTACACCCTCCCGACGCTGGACGAGGAAGAGGACAAAGCCGAGCGGTACTGGTCGAGGAGGGCGGGCGGCAATCCCCATCCGTCCGCATATCCCTACGGGATCTTTCCGTACAAGGGCCTGCGCCGCATCGAATTCTCCGAGGTGACGATCTTCTGCGGCGGCAACGGAAGCGGGAAATCGACGCTGTGCAACCTCATCGCGGAATCGCTGAACCTGCCGCGCATCACGCCGTTCAACACAAGCCCGTATTTCCACGAATACATCCGGTACATGTGCAAATGGGAGGTTGCAAAGAAGCGCGGCGTCGCACCGGGCAGCGCGATCTTCACGAGCGACGACGTCTTCTACGGCCTGATCGACCGGCGCGTGGAGAACTTCGAAACGGAGGACCGGAGAAGGGAAGCGAGCGACGAATATCGCGAGGAGAAGGCCCGGATGCAGAGCGGGGAGCCTTTTGCTTTCCGCACCCTTGCGGATTACGACAAGCTCGTCAAGCGGCTCGAGGTGCGGCACAAGACCATGTCGAAGTCCGTGACCGCGAAGGCCGGACAGCTCACGACGCCGGATTCCAACGGGCAGTACGCCCTGAACTTCTTCCGCGAACACTTCCGGGACGACTGCCTCTTTCTCCTCGACGAACCGGAGAACAGCCTCAGCCCGAAGTATCAGAAGGAGGTCGCGAAGCTGATCGAGGACTACGCGCGTTTCTTCGGCTGTCAGTTCGTGATCTCCACGCACAGTCCGTTCTTCCTCTCGATGAAGGGCGCGCTGCTTTACGATCTCGACAGCCGCCCCGCCGCCGTCAAACGATGGTGGGAGCTTGAGAATATGAAAATGACCTACGCGCTCTTCGCAGCCAACCGTGACAAATTCGAGCAGGAAAAAAGAGACTGACGATCAGTCTCTTTTTCTGTTGCAGCGATTATCACTTTCCCGCTTCATCCGCCGGTATGTCCGTCGCGAACGCATAGGAGGCGTCTCCGCTGACTTTACCCTGCTTGTCCCACTCCGCGGAAATCTCATAGAGATACGCGCCGTCCGCGGGAAGGGTGAAGGTGCCGTCCGTCACGGGCAGATCGATCTTATCTTCCAGCAGATTCCGGTCATACGTCGCGCATTCCGCCTTCCATGCGGTCACGTTGAACCGGTCCGGCGCGCACCCGAAACGAAATTCGACGGTGTCCCCCGGCCGGATCGTCAGGGGCCCCATATCGCCGCCCAGCCAGAGATCGAAGACGAAAGGTCCGTCCGCGTAGATCGCCGTTCCGTCCGGTCGGTTCCACTGGCATCGCGGAGACTTCGCCTGCACCGCCTGGCCATTGCAGACCAGCAGCAAAAACGGCGGGTGTTCCATTTCCGCAAGAGGCAGACCTTCGTCCACGACCTTCGCGATGACCGACGGTTTTATCTTTGCGCAGCCTGTAACGCACAGCGCGAGGAGAAGCAATGCGAGGATGAGCCCAAACATGCGTTTCATGTTCCAAACCTCCTTTTGATCGGATCCTGCTTTCATGATACAGAATCCATCGGGGAAAAGAAAGTCATATTTGTAAATATTTTTCTGACAACGCCAAAAAGGGAACGCCGGAGCGTCCCCTTTGTTTGGTTTCTGTGCGATTATTCGTACAGCTTGGAGTACTTGGTGAGCCGTTCGTACTTCGCCTTTGCGTTCTCCTCCGCCTTCTCGAAGAGGACGGCGGCGCGCTCGGGATTGGTCTGCGCCAGACGCGCGTAGCGGTTCTCGTTCTTGATGAAGTCGATGTAGCTTGCGGTGGGAGCCTTGGAGTCGAGGGTGAACGGGTTCTTGCCTTCCTTGCGGAGAGCGGGGTTGAAGCGGAACATCTGCCAGTAGCCGGCCTCGACAGCCTTCTTCATTTCGATCTGGCAGTTCTGCATCGTGCCCTTGATGCCGTGCATCTCGCAGGGAGCGTAGCCGATGATGATGGACGGTCCCGGATAAGCTTCCGCTTCGGTGAGGGCCTTGAGGAGCTGGTTCATGTCCGCGCCCATGGCGACCTGCGCCACGTAGACGTAGCCGTAGGACATGGCGATCTCGGCGAGGTTCTTCTTGCCGATGGCCTTGCCTGCCGCCGCGAACTGCGCGACCTGGCCGATGTTGGAAGCCTTGGAGGCCTGTCCGCCGGTGTTGGAGTACACTTCGGTATCGAAGACCATGATGTTGACGTCTTCGCCGGACGCGATGACGTGGTCAAGGCCGCCGAAGCCGATGTCGTAAGCCCAGCCGTCGCCGCCGAAGATCCAGACGGACTTCTTGGCGAGGTAGTCCTTTTCGGCAAGGATCTGCGGTGCGATCGGGCAGCCGTCCGCGGCAGCCTTTTCGAGCTCGGCGATGAGCGCCTTCGCAGCGGCCGTGTTGGTCTTGCCGTCGTCCTTCGTGTCAAGGAACGCCTGCGCGGCAGCCTTGAATTCGTCGGAGGATTTCTCGGAGGCCATCATCTCTTCGACCTTCGCGATCAGACGGTTGCGGATGGTCTTCTGGCCGAGGTAGATGCCGAGACCGTGTTCCGCGTTGTCCTCGAACAGGGAGTTCGCCCACGCGGGACCGCGGCCGGATTCCTTGTTGACGGTGTACGGGGTTGCGGGAGCGGAGCCGCCCCAGATGGAGGAGCATCCGGTCGCGTTGGAGATATACATCCGTTCGCCGAAGAGCTGGGTGATGAGACGCGCATAGGAGGTCTCGGCGCAGCCCGCGCAGGAGCCGGAGAACTCAAGCAGCGGCTGCTTGAACTGGCTGCCCTTGACGGTGGCATTGATGAGCTCGGGCTTCTCGGATACGCTGGCAACGGCGTAGTCGAACGGAGCCTGCTGATCCGCCTGCGTCTCCTGGAGGACCATCTTGATCGCGGCCTTCTCGGGCGTGCCGTCCTTTTCCGCTTTGGTCGTGACCGGGCATGCCTTGACACAGAGCGTGCAGCCCATGCAGTCGAGCGGGGAGACAGCCATCGTGAACTTATAATCGGTCTTGAGAACCGGCTTCGCGGTGAACTTGGTGGAGGCGGGCGCATTCGCCGCTTCCTCCGCGGTCATGGCGAAGGGACGGATCGCGGCGTGCGGACATACGAACGCACAGTTGTTGCACTGAATGCAGTTCTCGGGGATCCACTCCGGAACGTACACGGCGACGCCGCGCTTTTCGGAGGCAGCGGAGCCCTGCGGGAAGGTGCCGTCTGCGTAATCCGAGAACGCGGAAACCGGGAGGCTGTCGCCTGCCATGCGGCCCACGGGCTCGACGACGGTGTTGACAAACTTCTCAAGCTCCGGTCTCGGGGAGGTGAACTCCGCCTTCGGCGCATCGGGAGCGGGATTCTTCCAGGCTTCCGGAACGTCGATCTTCACGAACGCGTCGGAACCGGCGTCGATCGCGGCGTAGTTGAGGTCGACCATCGCCTGGCCCTTCTTGATATAGGACTTGTACGCAGCCTTCTTCATGTAGTCGATGGCTTCGTCCTTCGGAAGGATGTTGGCGAGGGTGAAGAACGCGGACTGGAGAACGGTGTTCTTGACCTTGGCATTGCCGATCTTCTTGGAGGCGATCGTCGTCGCGTCGATGATATAGAAGTTGATGCCGTTTTCGGCGAGGTACTTCTTCACCTTGGCGGGCAGATGCTCGTCGAGCTCTTCGGGCGTCCACGCGCAGTCGAGCAGGAAGGTGCCGCCCGGCTTGATGTCGCTGACCATGTCATACTTCGTGAGGTACGCGGAGTTGTGGCAGGCAACGAAGTCGGCCTTGTTGATGTAGTACGGGCTCTTGATGGGCTTGTCACCGAAGCGGAGGTGGGAAATGGTGATGCCGCCGGTCTTCTTGGAGTCGTACTGGAAGTAAGCCTGAATATACTTGTCGGTATGGTCGCCGATGATCTTGATGGAGTTCTTGTTCGCACCGACCGTGCCGTCGCCGCCGAGACCCCAGAACTTGCACGCGATGGTGCCGGGAGCTGCCGTGTCGGGAGCGGGATTCTTCCAGGCTTCCGGAACGTCGATCTTCACGAACGCGTCGGAACCGGCGTCGATCGCGGCGTAGTTGAGGTCGACCATCGCCTGG
>JAFZPN010000138.1 GCA_017550315.1 Clostridia bacterium | reverse complement strand
TACGGCGGGCTGAACGTGATGCTGATGCTGACCGCACTTTCCGGGATGGACAAGAGCATGATCGAGGCGGCACGGATCGACGGGGCGAATGTGTTTCAGCAGACCGTCCGGGTGACGCTGCCGAACATCGCGCCGACGCTGTTTTTCACGTTCATCCTCTCGGTGGTGAACTCCCTGAAAGTTTTCCGCGAGAGCTATCTTCTCTACGGCAATTACCCGGACGAGACGGTCTACATGCTCCAGAACTTCCTGAACAACCACTTCGCCAAGCTCAACTATCAATACATCTCCACAGCGGCGATCTTCTTCGCGGTGATCGTTTACACCGTCGTCGCGGTCGTCTTCGTCGCAGAGAAGAAATGGAGCGAATCGATATGGTAAGGAACGAGGGAGAACGCGGCTTCTTTGAAAAGAAGCCTGGCAAGAAACTTTATAAAAGGTTCAGGAAAAAGAGCATCGTTGACGCAGCGGCATCCGTGCTTCTGGTTTTATTCGCTTTGTTTATCGTCTCGCCGGTGCTGATCGTGGGAGTGCGGGCGTTCTCGGAAGGGGTACAGCCCTTCGTGGATTTTTACGTCTGGAAACCGGCATATCTGCGCGGGCTGGCGAATTCGCTTGTCATCAGCCTGTCGGCGAGCCTCGGGACGGTGGTCGTCTCGGTTCTCGCGGCGTATGTATTCGCCAAAGTGAAGTTTAAGGGACGTTCGATAATCTTTTATCTGTACATTATCGTCATGATGATGCCGTTTCAGGTGACGCTTCTGCCGCAGTACATCGTTTCGCGGCGGTTCGAGCTCTACGACACGCCGTGGGCGATGATCCTACCGGGAATTTTTGCTCCGTTTGCGGCGTTTCTCCTGACGCAGGTGATGAAATCCGTCCCGGACGAACTGATCGAGGCGGCGCGGCTCGACACGGGTTCGACGCTGAAAATCATTTGGCACATCATCGTCCCGACGATCCGGCCCGGGATCATCTGCGCGTGGGTGCTGTCGTTCACCGAGCAGTGGAACGCCGTCGCCGAGCCGATCATCCAGATGGAGACGCGGGAAAAGTACCCGCTGGCAATTCTCCTCAACGAGATTCAGCCTGGGGACGTCCTGGGTTTCGCGGCAACCCTCATGTTCTTCCTCGCGCCGCTGCTGTTATTCAGTTTCTTTGAAGATGAAGTTATGGAAGGATTGGGGGATTACGGATTGAAATGAAAGAAGAGTTGATATGTTTATAAGGAACCGAAAAAAGATCGTAATCGAAGTATTCGCTTTCACACTGATACTGTTCAGTGCCATAATGTCGTTTTATCTCATAACCTATGATCATCCGATCTGTATTGGCGATCATAAACTTTGCGAACAATACGAAGAAGTTATTTTGGAGTATAGTCATACACTTATGGCGAATTTTATGGGCATACCCACACATGCTCAACTCATTGACGTTAGAGGAAATGAAGGAGCAATAATTATTTATCTTGATTCAATAATCCCCCCATCGCACACAAAAGTATGGCATTCGGATTGTGATGCCCCATATTGGGAGAGAGGATTCCGTTAGGATATCTCTTTGAAGGGAGACTTTCGATGGAAAAAAAGAAAAAGCGCCTCCTCGTTTTGAGCGTATGCGTCGTTCTTCTGGCCGCGTTTCTGATCGTGTATCACCTCCCGCGGACGATCCGATGGATGGGGACGGCGCAGTCCCATGTGAACGGGATTGACGCGGCTGCGGAGCTTGAGATCGACGTCCGGATGTGGCCGAAGCTCTTCCGGGAGCCGGACTTCACAGGTTCGGTCACAGTGGAGGGGAAGCGGTACGAGGACATTCACGAATACAGCTATACCGACAATCCCTTCATTCCCCTCGCGCTGAAGGGAAACCTGACCGGAAATCAAACAAGAGTCTATGACGATTACATCACAGTGCACCGCGCCGGAAACGTGCTGACGGTGTATCTCCGGCGCGGGAGATTTCCGGGGAATCTGGATCGTATTTTCGACATTCCGGTCAAATGACGAAAGAAGCATCGTCTGAAAGGAGAATGAAAATGAAAGAAACAAAGAAGAAAACGATCCTGACAATCTGCGTCGTTCTGCTTGTCGTATGGGCGCTGCTTTTCGCCGTCGACACGCTTTCGGTCGCGAACTGGAAAAAGCCGGTCTTTGCCGTCTGTTTCAGCGGCGCGGACGACGGCGGTTCGGGCGGATATATCGGTCTCGGCTACTCGTTCCGGATCAGGGGGAATTTCCTGCCGGACAACGCGCCAGGAACGACCGCGGGCGTGACGAAGGCGGAAGGAAAGCTGTTCGGGATCCGGTTCCTGAACCGGGAACGATGAAGGCAAACGAACGGAGGACATCATGAAACGCATCATTACTGTCACCGTCTTTATCCTCTTCCTGCTTTCCGCCGCGGGTTTTCTTTCCTGTGCGAAGAAAGAAAAGGCGGAGGAATACGTCTATCCCACCGACGTCTACGACACCCCGCCGACGGCGACCGTCGATCCTTTTGACGGCAAGGTCAACGGGCTCGCGCTCATGGAAAACACGGTTTACTATGCGACGGACGCAGGGCTGTTCCGTTTCGACGAAGAGGCAGGATCCGGTGTCCCCGTGTTGGACAAACCCGTCGATTTCGTCGAAAAGCACCGCGGCGCGGTCATCGCCGTCTCGCTTGCCGAGCGGTGCGTTTACCGGATCGAAAACAACGCGACGGAGGAGATCCCTCTTGCGCTCGATGCGCGAATCAAACCGGACGACGTGTTCAGCTTTGCCGTCTGCGACGATTCCTTCGTCTTTCTCTGCCGGGACACCGAAAAGATCAGCGGCGGCCCGCTCGCGCTGTTCATGACCGACCGGAAGACGGGAGATTTGCGAACGGCCCCCGTCGCGACAACCATTTTAAAGGCTTTCTCATATAAAGGAAACCGGATATTCCTATTCAACAGCGGAAACACAAGCGACGATTGCTGGTTCTCCGTGTATGACACGGAAGCGGAGCGGGAAGAAGACCGGATACCCGTCCATCAGACCGCGGTAAGCGACGCGGAATACTGTCCGTACAACGATTCTCTGATGATCTACACGCGGGACGCGTTCACAAAGAAAATGTCCCTGATCCGGCTCGATTTGACGGAGAGGATCGCCCGGACGCTGATCTCCTTTGACAATGCCTCCGATCCGAACAAAAAGGGACTGGTCGCGACGGAGACGAACATCGTGTGCTGCGGGATGCGCGACAGCGGCGAACTCCGGTATTATGACGCGGACAGGGAATACCCCTCCGTCACCGTGGTGGTGTACGGCTATCCGCAGCCCGCCCTCGAATTTGTGATGAGCACGTTCAAGGACCGTCACGGGATCGATGTCAACCTTCTGCAGATCGGCTACGACGAGGTCGACAAACTGAACGCGAAGCTCCTGGCACAGGATGACGACATCGATCTCTACTGTACCTTCGGGCTGACCCCGGCTTACTACATCCTGCGGGACGCTTTCTTCGACCTGCGCCAGTTCGATACGCTCGCGGACAATCTTTACCGGTGCGCGCCGATGATCGAAGCCGCCGCCTCCTATAACGGAGCGGTTTTCGGCGTGCCGACGGAGCCTTCTCTCGGTCTCATCGACACCGCAGCCGAAGGGAACCTCTACAACAACAGCTTTTATCAGTACATGGCAATGCAGATCGACCTGACAAAAAAGGAATACCGGGACGAGAACGGGGAAGCGCTCAAGACTCTGTATCAGCACTATTTGGCGTATCCGGAGGACAACGGACCGACGCCGCCGTGGGGAGATTTTCGGATGTTCTGGGCCAGCTATATGATGATGAACCCGTCTTCGCACCACAAGGAAGAGGCCGCGCTGTTTCTGAACGATCTCTTGTCCCTGCATCTCGGGGACTTCGACGGGCAAGCCGCCTCTTTCCCGCTCATGCAGCTTGTCACGAAATACCCGGAGAACGTGGATTATGAAGACGTATACATTCAGTGGAAGTTCACGGACATGAACATTTTCAATATGATCGGCGACGGTTTAGATGCGCTGAAGCCCGGCGACATGACGGACGAGGCGGCGAAGGATCTCGCCCGCAGGATTAAAATGGTCATCATGGAGTGACCGCCGCACATTGTCTATGCAATCTCATGAAAGAACAGGAACGCCGTATGAAACGCAGAATCACGATCACGATCTTTATCCTCTTCCTCCTCTCCGTCGCCGTTTTCATGCTCTTCGGCCCGCAGATCCGCTCTGCGCTCTCGCCGGAGGTGCGGTACATCTATCCGGACATGCAGGACGCGGACGGACGGTTTTATAACGCGATTCCGGTCTCCGCCGTCTGGGAAGGGGAGGACGGCGGCACATACGTCTGGAAGGTCGACCGCTCGGACGCCTTCCCGGAGCCCGCGTTCATCGTCACCGCCTGGCCGATTCAGATCGAGGCGGAGCAGGACGGTATGGTCCTCGTCAGCCTCGGCGCGCTGTCCTCATCGGACGCCGTCGCGGTCGAATGGGAAGCGGAGCTCAAGGACGGGATGTGCGTCAAGCCGGGCCGGTGAGAAATGGGCGTCGAATCATGGCGAAAGCATAAGGGAGCGCATCCTTTATGCTTTTTTGCCGTCAACGGCCCTTGCATTCCGGACGGATGTGGTGTATAATAGCAATGTGGAATCTCTCTTTTTCACGAGTGGCAGTCTATGAGCGACAACGGGCCCTTCCTGTCCAAAGAAACGCTGACAGAGCGGTATTACAGCCAGATTTATGCCTACTGCGTGCGCCGTCTTCCCGACCGGGATGCCGCCGAAGACGCCGTGCAGGAGGTTTTTGCCGCGTTCTGGGAAGGACCGGATTTCACGGATGAGACCGTCGCGCTCGTGTGGCTGTACCGCGTGGCAAAGAGCAAGATCGGCGATTTCTACCGCGTCCGGCAGCGCAGACAGGCGTATGAAAGCGATCTGCCTCCGGAGGATCTTCCGGACAGCGCGTTTCTCCGCCCGGAGCGCGATGATGCCGATCCGTCCCTCTCTCTGGATCCCGACGGGCCGGACGGTTCCTCCGATCCCGAAAACATGCTCCGCCTCGTGATCGGCGCGCTGTCGGAGAAGGATCGGATCCTGTTCCGGCAAGTGTGGAGGGAGAAGATCCCCTATTCCGAGCTTGCCGCGCAGTACGGCATCACGGAAGGCGCGCTCCGGACGAGGATCTCCCGGCTGAAAAAGAAGATCACGGCAGAGATCCGCCGCCTGATGCCGCAGCTTTTCCCCGTCCTGCTCCTGACCGCCGTCCTGAAGATGATTGCGGGTTTTTTCGCGGGACCGGTGTAACAATCCGGATTCTTTGCGTCTTATCTTACAGAACGAGATGAGAAGGGATGAAAAACGTGTTGAAGAATCAAATGTCCCATTCGGAAGCCGAGCAGCTGGCCTCCCTGCTCGACGCCATGATCGACGAGGAGCTCGCCCGTCCGCCCGAGGAACAGGACATCCGCGCCGTTGCGGAATGGAGCGCCATGCTGGATACCGTTACCTCCGGCGCATACCGTCCCGGCAGAAGGGAAAAACAGGCGCTCCTCCGCTCTATGCGCAGCCGTACCCGCAAGGCTGCCGAAAAGCGGACCCCGACGCGCCGGAGAAAGATTGCCCTGCCCATCGCCGCCGCGCTCGCCGTCCTTGTCCTGTCGGTGAGTGCATACGCGGGCAGGGAACTGAGCTGGGTGGAGAAGATCTTCCTGCAGCACAAGACCGAGATCAACGCGCTCGACGAGGGCGAATCGATCACCTTCCACGAGGAGAACCGCGACCTCATGATTGTGAAGGGGGACGGATGGGAATACGATTCCGTCCAGTCGTTCGTGAACGCCAGCGAACACACGGTCCTCTGGCCGTCGTGGCTGCCGGACGGGATCGAATCGGAGCGGATCCTGCTCATAGACGGCGATAACCGGTATATCTACCTGATCCCCGACACGGACGGGTTTATGTTCTGCAGCGTCGAGGAGGGGGAACTCCGCCTCTGGCCGGAATCGCGGACCGTGACGCTCCGCGGACAGGAGACGGAATTCCGGTATTATCTCGAAGACGCCGGGGCTTCCGGCGATAACGGCGGACACGGATGCTTCCTCTACCGCGGGGATCTGTATGTCTTGGGCTTCCGTTCCCTGGACGAGGCGGAAGTATTCATCGACTCGCTCTATGCGGTCATGCCGCAGTGTACGGAATAAGACAGCGATCAAGCAAAGGAGTTTCTCATGAAAAGGCGCGTAACGGCGATCCTGTGTCTGCTCTCCCTGCTCTTCCCGTGCTTTGCCGCTTGCCGGAAGGCAGAGAACAAACCCGCGCAGGCATCCGAGCCGGAAATCAACGATCCCAATATCCTCACGCACATTTATCAGGAGACGGCGAGGAGCGCGGTGCAGACTGACTCCCTGAACTCCGGCTTCGTTCCTTTTTACGACCGCGAAACGAAGACGCTGACCTACCTGACCGAGGACTACGAATACGGACCCGGCGGTTACACGGAGAAGATCTTATATTTCGTCAGAACCTTGTCGGAGGACGGAGAGGAAGGTGTGCTCGCGTCATTCGATATGTCCCTGGACGACGGCATGATCCGGGGCGGCTTTATCGACCGGGACGGCATGACCTGCGCCGTCAGCCGGCAGGACGAAAACGGGAACCGGCGGATGGTGATCGAACGGTACGACTTCCAAAGCGGGAAGCAGACGGCAACGGACGACATCCTCTCCCTGTTCGTGGGCAGCAGGACAAGCAGTTTCAGAGGGCCGGTGAGAGACGCCGCGGGAAATCTCTTGGTCATTTCGGAGACAGATACGGAGATCCTCGTCCTCACGCCGGAAGGGAAACGGATACGCTCATTTTTCCCGGATGTACCGGGGTATTCGCTCAGCCAGCTTGTCGCTTCGGAGGATGGCAGGATCTTTGCCTCTTTCACGAAGAACAACGGAGAATCCGTCGTGGCGGAGATCCTCACCGAGGAGGGAAAATGGGGAGAGACGCAGACGGTGGAGAGCCGGATCTGGGGCGGGACGGACGGGATCCCGTATTATTACGAAACAAGCGAGGGACTCTATGCGCGTCTGCCGGACAGCGACGCCGATCGGATGCTCCTCGATTACGAAAACTCCGGCCTGACGCCCATCAAAACCCAGCCGCTGTATCTCTCAAAAGATGTCGTGTTCTTCTGCGAGTACGCAAACGTGGACCGCTCCGGCGGCAGCGCCATCCTCTGCTGTGTCCCGGGCGAGGATATCGACCTGCGGGAACAGACGATCCTGACCCTCGCGCATTTCGGTTCCGTGCCCACCTCCCTGACGGACGCGATCCGTTCCTTTCATCTCGCCCATCCCGGCGTCCGCATCGTCACGGAGGATTGGTCCGAATTCAACACCAAAGAGAACCCCGAGGGCGGTTACCAGAAGCTCCTCACGGACATGGTGACGGGCAAGGGCTCGCCGGATATCCTCTTCGGGCATCTGACCGAGCCGCACGTCGCCGGCGCGTACGAGCACGGTCTGTATACCGATCTCACCCCGTATCTGAGGATCGACGACACGGTGAACGAAAGCAATCTGTTCGGCTGCGTGAAGCGTCTTTTTGACGACGGACGGGGCGGCATGTGGGGAATCACGCCGGATTTCTCGATCGACGCCGCGCTCATATCCACGCCGGAGCTCTTGGGCCGATTCGCGGATCAGGGGTATTGGACCATAACGGAGGCACTTGACTATATCGATTCGCTCCCGGAGGATACGGTATTCAGTGCGGACCTCTGCCGCGGCGACCTCCCTCTTCTCGACGCCAGCGACGGCTATATGATCTTTGTGAACAGAGAAGCCGGGACCTGTACTTTTGACAGCCCGGAATTCGTCCGTTATCTGGAGTTTGTGAAATCCCTCCCGACACAGGAAGAACTGACGATCCGGTCTCCGTATGCAGACCTTGACGCGGAAGCCCTCGCCCTCCCCCGGATGCAGGGGAAGATCCGGACAACGGAAGTGAGGTTTCTCTCAGCTATGGACAGGATCCGGCGGCTGATGATGCCATACAGCACGAAGGACTGGACGATGATCGGCTATCCTGCCCCCGTGAAGAGAGCCGGGGCGGGAACTCCCGTCACGACGCAGTATACGCTGGTGATCTCCTCCTCCTGTCCCGATCCCGATCTGGCGTGGGATCTCGTCCGTCGGTGCTTCTCCTCGGAAGGAGGTCAGGGCGGCATCCCCGCGCTGAAATCCACGTTCGACGGCATGATCGACGCGTGGTATCAATGGCAGTTCGACGACTATTACGTCCTGCACGACTTTGTTTACTCATACCGCGACCGGGAATACGCCATCACGGAGGAGGATCTCGAATATCCCGGCATTCTCTCCACGTTTGAGCGGGAAGACCGCGATAAAATTGCCGCACTTTTTGACATAATTGGTACTACCGCCGCAGAGCGCGGGATCAGAGAGATCCGCGATATACTCGTAGAAGAAACAAGCGCCTATCTGGCGGGCAGAGGATCCGCCGAGGACTGCGCGAAGAAGATCCAGTCGCGCGTGTCGATCTGGCTGGCGGAGCATCATTAACGCGATGCGGAAGCAGGATCCCGACAAGAAGAACAGCCGAAGGCTTTGCGCCTGCGGCTGTTTTTTTGCGGTTATTCTTTATTCGGCGTCCTCCCCGCCGCACATGGCCCGCGCGATCCGCATGACCTCGTCCGACGTATGTGGACCCGTGAGATAGCAGGCGCACTGCCCGTCCTGCCAGAGGATCGATGCCGACGTCTCGTCAAACGCGAGGATCGCGGCCCGCCCGCCGATCACGATGTTTTTCACGGTACGCCCGCGCACGGGGATCACCGTCACCCCGCCGGCTGCCAGCGCGCTTTGCTCGTACCGCGTCCCGTCCGGGTATTCTTCGAGATAGGCGGCGTCCGTGCGATAGGTCACCTCTGGTTCCATGCCGAGGAGGGCGGCGGGGGATTTCGGACGGACGGCTTCGACGGGAACCTCCTCCGACGCCGTGAAGGAGACGTGCAGATTCCAGCCGTAGTAATCCGGTTCCGAGGTCAGCACATAGAGCGGCATGTCCGCGTCGGCGCGCTGGGCAGCGAGCACCGCCACCGTGATCGCGAGCGCGGCGATAAAGACGGCGGCGATCCCCCGCACATGCCGGGCGAGCCCGTCCCGGATGCGATGGAGGACGATCTTGCGCCCCATCCGGCGGTCGAGCGATTCCGGCACCTCGATATCCGGCATCGGTTCCGCGTCTTCCTCTTCCATTTCTTCCCGCACGGCGAGTGTGAGCAGGCCATCGAGCAGCTGCTCGTCGGCGGACGGTTTTACAGGTCGGTCTTGATTCACAGAACTCCCTCCTCCCGCAGTTTATTGAGAAGCGCTGCTCTTGCGCGGGACAGCCTCGTGCGCGCGTTCTGTTCGCTGATCCCGAGGATCCCGGCGATCTCGCGCATCGTGCAGTCGTTCGCCATCCGGAGCCGCAGAATGTCCGCGTAAGCCTCCGGGATCATGCAAAGACACCGCCGCACACCATCCGCCGTCTCCGCTGATAACCAGACGTTTTCCGCGGACGGAGCGGGCGGCGCGTCCTCCTCCTCTGCTTCCGTTTCGGCAAACGGCGATGCGTTCTTTCTTCGGATCCGGTCCCGGCAGAGATTGCGCACGATGACCGCGCAGAGATTCCGGGCGCGCGGAGAGGGAACCTCGTCAAAACAGTCGAGGTTACGAAGGATCCGCTCCATTGCGTCCGATACGGCGTCCTCCGCGTCCTGCTCGTTCCCGAGCGACGAAAGGGCGATCGCATACATCAGGCGGCGGTATGTATGCCAGATCATCTCGGCTTTGTCCATCCGCGCATCCCTTCCCGTGCTTCTGAAATATCTGCTTCTATTGTACTGCTTTTGCAGCGATTTGTCAAGCGCGATTTACGAGCGTTCGGCGAGCAGAATCGCGACGCGCGACTGGATCACCGAGGCGACGTCCTCAGGCTTGCGGTCCCGGCCGTCAAAGCACTCCTCCGCATAGATCTCCCAGACCGGGGTATCTGTCGCGAGAACGCCGTCGATCGCGTCGAGAAACGCGAGGTAGGCGTCCCGGTCGTCCTCCGTCACCTTGAACGCGAGGACCGCGCTCTCCGGCACCGCGTCGTCATCGACCAGCGTCCGCCCGGCATTCGAGAGCACGACCGTCTTGTCCCGGACCGCCTCGAAATCCGCCGCGACATCTTCGGGATAGAAGGTTGCGCCGCCGTCCCGGAGCGTGCCGAGGATCGTCTCGAGGATGGCTGCCGCGCCGTCCTTGTGCTCGCTCGCCTCCGGAATGCCGAAGAACGTGCCGCCGGAATTGTTCACGAGCAGCCGCCTCTGCGCGTTCGGAAATCCGACAGCCGCGACCTCTCCCCCGACAAACGCCCGGATGACGGCATATTCGACGAGGGAGGAGGCGGAATCGTAGTTCGTCCGCACCCGGCCCTCCCCGACGGCGCTCCATGCCTGCCACGCGGTCGAGACAGCACCCTGTTCCCGCCTGCCTTCTTCCAGTGTGTCGAGCGAGGCGAGGATCGCGGCGAAGCGTCCGTCCCCGAAGGAACAGGTAAAAGTGTTCCAGTCGACGAAATCGCTCATGATCCCCGTGAGGATGTCGTGGCGGAAGAAGTGCTGCGGCGTCCACCGAACCCCCTCCGGAAGCGCGCGGATCGCCTCGACGGTCTCCTCCGCCGTCATGGGACCGGAGAGATCCCCGGCTGCGGCGAAATTGGTCATGATCTGCGCGGAGAGCGGGAAGGCGCGCTGCTCGCCGTTTTCGGTATAGGGCTTCGTGCGGAATCCGAGCAGCTTGTCATACCGGAACGAAGAACGCTCCGAGAGGATCGGCGCGAGATCGCAGAAGACCCCGTTGTGCGCGTAGGTCCAGACGGTATCGTCGTCTGCGTCTCGCTTTTCGATGATCACGGCATCCGGAATGCGTCCCGCCGCCATCTCCGCGTTGAAGAGCGTCATGCGCACGTCGGCCTGATAGACCGTGAAATCAACGAGCACGGCGGCATAGTCCCCGTTCGTGCGGTTGAACGCGCCGACGGCCTCGTTGATCCGCTGCCGCACGCCCGCCGATTCCGCGAACACGGCGACGGTCAGGGGCGTGCGCTCCTCCTCCGCCGGCGTGAACAGGAGCAGATCAAACCGCCGTCCCTCCCAGGTCAGCCGGACCGCGGCGACCGATTCCGCATCCGCCACGGCGACGGCACTGATCGTATCCGGCGAGACGCCCGATGCCAGCCAGTTCACGAGCTCCGTACCCGAACAGGTGTGTCCGCCGTTCTTTGTCTCTCCGAGCGTCATTCCCCAGAGTCCGGAAGCCGCCGCGGCATAAAAATCGTAGGTCTCATCGCCCGGGAAGAGGGTCGCTCCGCGCATGGTGTTCCCGATCCCCCGGCTGTTCGCAACGGCGGCGGGCAGCGCGATCTCCTCCGTGATCCGTCCGCTTTTTTCGTCGAGACGCCAGAGCGTCCTCCCGTTATCTCCGTTTGCGAGCCAGTATAGACCGTCGTCCGTCATGACCAGCGCGCAGGAGCCCTTCTTCTCCGTCTGTTTCCAGAGGACCCTCCCGGTTCCGTCGAGCGCGGCGACGCCCCGCGTGGTGAGGACGAAATACCTTGCCTCCTCCGCGATCACGTCGAGCATTTCCAGCTCCGCGCCGCCGCCCAGGCTCTGCGCATCCGGCGGGAAGAGCGCGGGCAGGCTGACCTCGCCGAGGATCGCGCTGTCCGAGACGATCCGCAGGTTCCCGGTCCCCTCGCTCAACGCGAAGAGAAGGCCGTCCGCCTCCCAGCGCTGATGCACGAGCTCCCCGCCCACCATCGTCACGACTGTCTGCGCGTCCGCGACCGCGGGATCCGAACCGTCCCGTCCGAACGCAATCTGCTTCCGCGCATAATCCACATAATAGCTCCCGAACTCATCATGCAGGCAGAGATCGGCGCGGTACTGTCCGTCCGCGAACACCACGCCGTCCGTCGCGCCGTAGTTCTCCGGCAGGGGGATCTCCTTCATCTGCCAGACGCCCGTGATCCCCTCCGGGATGAGAGGCCCTTCGTCATCCGCCTGTACGGTGACGACGCCGGGCTTGTCCGTTTTCTTCTGCTTCGGGTTCTCCTGTTTCCCGTTCACTCCGGCAGCCGGGCGGCAGGCGGCGAGCAGGAAAAGCACCGCGGCGATCCCGACGATCGCTTTTCGTTTCATGTTCCCCTCCTTATCCCTCGAACACCATCCGCGCGCGGTTCATCATCCGCTCGACGGTGTATTCGAGATCCTGTTCGTTGTTCCAGTATTTGTCCGCTTCCTCGTACGCAAAGGACAGCCATTCGTCCGTAAACTCCTGCCCGACGCGGAAATGCGCCATGATGTGCCGGTAAAAGGCGTAATTCTCCTGCGTCTCCTCGTCCATGTTCCAGATGTCCGTGTAATCCCCGCGCCGCTTCTCGTCCTCGATGAAGAATTCCGGATCGCGCAGATTGTTGAAGCTGTACAGCGAGAAGTCCTTGTAGTAATACACATTCTGGGCCGGATAGGTGTAGCGGTGGTTGTCCGGGTCGATCATCTCCGCGAGGACTGCCGACGCCGCCGTCTTCCGGGTCGATTTCGGATTCATCACGAGGAAGGTCGCCGTGTCGCTGTACACCTCCTCGCCGTCAAAGTTCGGCCTCGTCACGTACTCCCCGTGATTTCCCCAGAGGAGGTTCACGATCCGCCTGCCCGAGATCAGGACCTTCCCGGAGGACGCCGCCTCGTTCCAGTCCCCGTGAAAGAGCAGATCCTCGTCGATCAGCGCCTTGCCCCACTGAAGATACGCGCGGAGCACGGTCCCGTCGTCGGTGAGCCCGCCCGTCTCCCAGGCGTCGAAATACCGGTACATGTAGTCCCGGAGCGTGAGGAGCCAGGCGTCCTGCGCGAGATAATACCCCCTCTGCCGCAGATCCCGCGCGAGCGTGAGGAAATCGTCCATCGTCCATCCGGGCGCCGGTTTCTCGATCCCGAGCTCATCGGCGAGCGCGGTGTTCCACGGATAGATGCAGTTCGCGAGCTGCATGAAATACGGCAGGCCAAAGACGTGCCCCCGCACCGTGCAGACGCGGAGGATGTCGTCGTCGAAGAGGGCGGTCTGTTCCGCGATGAGGGGATAGTCTTCGAGCGGCTCCCAGACCGGATAGCCGAGCGGCAGCTGCGTCGCGTACGCCAGGTAGAGGTCGAAGTCGTCGTCGCCCGCCAGCAGCTTGGTCAAGAGGACCTCCGATTTGACCACCTTCACGTTCAGCCGGACGCCATGCTCGGAGAGCAGGACCTCGGAAAGGTTGTCGAGGTCATTGTAGAAGCCTTCTGAGACAAGGACCGTCACGGCTTTGTCCTCTGCCTCCTCTTCGGCGAGAAAGTCCCGGCAGACGGTGATCTTTTCCGTGATCCACACGAGCACGACCGCGCACCCGTCCGCGAAGAGCAGCTTGCGCGGCTGATTCCGGATCGCCTCCGCCGGAATGACGCTGTCCGCCTGACCGCCGTGTCCAGCCGCATCCCAGCGGTAGAGATGCGCGCCGTCCGTACGGCCGTCAAGGACATAGAGACACCCGTCCGCGTCGTTGTATCCGAGCGCGGCGATATGCGTCGGATTGCCCATGTGGTCCTCCGTGGAGAAACTCCCGCGTTTCATGGACTGCACGTGGAAGTCGTAGAGAACAATCCCGCCGATCTCGATGAGATTCCAGCCGACGAAGATCCGGCCCTCACCGGCGTAGGCAAGATATGCCTGTCCCGTGACCGGCGTGTCCTCGAAGAAATCGTGGTTTTTGAGATTGTAAAATCCGAGATGATCCGCGCCGTTGACCGTCTCCCGCCAGAGACAGGCGACCGTATCCCCGGCAAGCAGGACGCCCGTAACGATCGATCCCTCCGGAAGGGGAAGGACCTCCTGACCGGTGACGCGGAATCCGTCCGAGACGGGGATCCCGAAGGTCAGGCTCCCGTCCTGATCGGCGCAGAGCAGACGCTCCCCGTCCGCCGAGATGCACCGGATCTGCGCGTCCGCGAGGATGACCTCGCTCTCCTCGCCGTTCTGCATAAGGAGCGATCCGTCCGAACACCAGAAGAGCGACCCGCGGCATACGGCGATGTCGTCGGCTCCGGCGTCGAGCGATCCGTCGGGGAGGGTAAACCGCGGCGCCTCTTCCTTCCGGCATCCCGTCCCTCCGACCGTCCAAATCGCGAGAAGCAGAACGAGAATCCGAATCCAGTTCTTTTTCATGTCCCTCACCCCTTCAGAATCATCCCCGCGCGGTCGAGGATCCTCTTCACCGTGTAGTCGAGGTCCTGTTCGTCGTTCAGGTATTTTTCCTCTTCTTCGTTCGCGAAGTACAGCCATTCGTCGAGGAAGAGCGGTTCGGCGACGGCGCTGCGCATCGCTTCCCGGTAAAGCTCCCAGTTGTGCTTTGCCTCCGGGGTCTTCATCGTGTCCCCGGTCGATTGGTACCCGAAGAACTGGTTGAAGCCGAGCGCCATGCTGCGCGTGATGTCGTTCGCGGGATCGAGGATCTCCGCGAGGACTTTTGCCGCCGTTTCCTTGTGCTGGGAATGGGCGTTCATGCCGTAATAATACACCTCGACCGGATAGGCGGGTACGCCGTCGAAGGTCGGCTCCAGCACAAGCGTACCTCCGGAGGAGAATTCGTTGTTTCCCATGATGGTGTCTTGCAAGGCGTGTCGGTAGAGGAGCACGTCGGGATCATCCTGTTCCGGATCCTCCTTTGCCCGGTCGAACTCGCGGAGAAGACCCTCTTTCCGCAGGGCTTTCCGGATTTCCAGGTATCGACGCAGAACCGCGCCGTCCGGGTCGTTTATGTCGCCGGTCCCGTAGGGGTCGAAATACCGTACCGCATAGTACCGCAGGGAGAGCATATACATATAGTACAGAAACGGGTATCCGGCGTCCTTCGCGCGTCTTGCGAGAGCGAGGTAGTCGTCGAAGGTCCACGTCCCGTCGAGCATGCCGATCTCTTCCATTTCCTCCCGTGTCAGCCCGATCTTCTCCGCCGCCTCGTCCCGGACGCACCAGAAAATGCTGTTGGTGCTGCCGGAATACGGAATGCCGTAGAGGTGCCCGCCGTAGGAGCAGAGATCGACGATCTCGGGCAGGAGGAGTTCCGTCTTCTCCGCGATCGCCTCATACCCTTCGAGCGGCTCCCAGAAGGGCTTGTCCGCGTACAGCCAGCTTGTACTTGCCTTGTAGAGATCGAAATCCGTGTCCCCCGCGAGCAGCATGGCGCGGATCTGATCACCGGTCAGCGCCTTCACGGTCAGCCGGATCCCGAGAGCATCGCAGATCGGTCCCAATCGATCCATTTCGCCTTTGTCCGCCGGTATGGAGTATCGATCTGTATTTTCCACCACCAATACCGTCAGGGTCTTTTCCTCTTCGGCGGGCTGCTGCCAGTTGTCCCAGACCGTGACGGCTGCCCGGTCGTCGAGCACGATCAGCTTTTCTCCGGAGAACGCGATCTTCACGGGCATGGCGGTGAGCGCAGACGTCCAGGTGGAGTATTCCGTCTTGTTCGTCACGGGATCGAAGGCCATCATCGACCGCACATGTGTCCATCCTTCCATGTCCTCCGGGTCGAACGACTGGTCGGGATTGTAGCTGAAATAGGATTCTTCTAAGGACCAGTACCGCGCGTCCGACGGATTCCACGCGCCGGTATGGATGGTTTCGCGGTCGTACACGGCGTCCGTCTTCATGGTGTCTACCCGTACGCGGTACAGGTAGGAACGGATTTCGCCGGCATTTACGATCCAGACGCTGTTCGTGTCGCCGGAGAAGACCCGCGTGAGTGCCTGGTTCGGCGGATCCTGCGAGATGAAATCGCCGTTCGCGCGGTTATAAAACCCGATCCGGTCGCCGCCGTTCCACGGTTGGCCGGTCTTGGGATGATTCCAGGTGTAGGAATAGGTATAGACCGCCGTGTTTCCCGCGACGGCGAAGGATGTGATCTCCTCCTCGGGCAGGGAGACGACCTCCCCGTCCCAGAGGATCCGCCCGTCCTTCGCGCAGAGCACCGGGGAATTCCCGTCCGAGGCGATGTAGTCCGCATGGAAATCCGCCGGGACCTCGACCGTCTCGTCCGACCCGACGCAGACCGCCGTGCCGTTCTGGACTACCCAGAGCTTCCCCTCGATGACGGCGAAATCCGTGACATTCTCCGCCGCCTCGCCTGCCGCAAGTGTGAGAGGGGCGGGGACCTTGTTTGCATGGTTCTTCTTCGCGCATCCCGTCAGAACAAGGACGAGGAGGAGCGCGCACAGGAGCAGTCGTTTCATGGAGACCTCCGGGTTTGAATAGAATATACTTCCGTTTATCCATAATAACGAACGACCGCCCGGAATGTTACAGTACCGGACGGACTTTTTTTCATTTTTTTGATTCATCCGGCAAGCCTTTCCGCGGCAGTCCCGCGTTTTCCCGGCATAAACCTCCGCGCGGCGCGTATGATAGCGGTATCATACCCGAGAATCACCGAAGGGAAGTGCCGCCATGCTCATCCACACCGTCCGCCGCGGAGATACCGTCTTCTCCGTCGCCCGGGAATACGAAGTCCCTGCCGCGCGCATCATCACCGACAATCTTCTCACCGAACCCGGACGCCTCGCCGAGGGACAGGATCTCCTGATCCAGTACCCGACCGTCACCCACACCGTCGCGGGCGGAGATACTCTCACCGCCATTGCCGCGCAGTACGGCGTCTCCCGCCTCGCGATTTACCGCTTCAATCCGGTCCTCGACGGAGAGAGCCGCATCTATCCGGGGCAGGTGTTGAACATCGCCTACGAGCCGCCGGAATACGGGGACGCCGTGACGATGGGGTACGCCTATCCGTTCATCGACCGCACGGTCCTGCGCCGCACGCTCCCGTACCTCACCTATCTCTCGCTCTTTTCGACCGGCCTGCGACCCGACGCCTCGCTCATCCCGCCGGAATCCGAAGCGGAGCTCATCGCGCTCGCCCGGGAATACGCCGCCGTGCCGCTGTTGACCCTCACCTCGCTCACCGAGGGCGGGACCTTCTCCTCGGAGCTGGTGGCCGAGATCCTCGCCTCCCCCGCGCTCACCGAACGGCTCGCCGACAATCTCGCAGAGGCCGTGATCGAGGCGGGTTACGGCGGCGTCGACTCCGATTTCGAGTACATCCCGCCGGAGTTTGCCGAGGCGTATGCCGGATTCCTCGCGCTTCTCGGCGAGCGTCTCCCGGAGGGCATCCCGGTTTTTGTCTCTCTCGCGCCGAAGGTCCGTGCGGATCAGGGCGGGCTTCTGTATGAAGGGCACAACTATCCCCTCCTCGGCGCGGCGGCGGACGGTTCGCTCCTGATGACCTACGAATGGGGGTACACCTTCGGACCTCCGATGGCGGTCGCACCGATCCGCGAGGTCCGGCGGGTCGTGAATTATGCGGTCAGCGAGATCGAGCCGCAGAAGCTCCTCCTCGGCCTGCCGAACTACGGCTACGACTGGGCGCTTCCGTACGTTGCGGGAGAATCACGGGCCGAATCCCTCGGCAACGTCGCGGCGGTCAACCGTGCGGCGGACCGGGGCGCGGCGATCCGGTTCGACGAGGCGGCCGAGTCCCCGACCTACAACTATTTCGACCGCCCACAGACCTACGAAGACGCCGTCGCGCATGTCGTCTGGTTCGAGAACGCCCGCTCGATCCGCGAGAAGCTCCTCCTCGGCGCGGAATATGGGCTCGGCGGCTTCGGCGTCTGGAACATCATGCGCTATTTTCCCGCGCTCTGGACCCAGATGAGCCGCATGTTCCGCATCCGCAAATCCGTGTGATTTTGCTCGCGAACCGCTTGACAGAGCCGAGAAAACGTGCTATCATGGCAGGGAAGGAAACCATGAAAATCAAGGAATCCCGAAAGGAGCGTCATCATGCTGATTCATCCCGAAGCAGAACACGGGATCGTCAACCGGTCCCCGCATTCCTTTTTCCGTTATCACGGCTGGCCGAGCGTCGCCATCGATGAGGACGGCGTCCTCTATGCCGTCGACTCCGGCTTCCGCGTCAGCCACGTCTGCCCGTTCGGCAAAACCTGCCTCTACCGCAGCTATGACGGCGGCCGGACCTGGAGCATCCCGATGGTCATCAACGACACCTTCCTCGATGACCGCGACGCCGGCATCGTCTCCCTCGGCGGCAAGCGTCTCCTCGTCACCTGGTTCAGCCATCCGGCGAAGGCCTATCTGACCCACTATGCCGAGGGCATCCGTTCGCTCGGTCCCGCGGCGGCCGGCATGCTCGCGGAATTCGAGAAGATCCCGGAGGAATTCGCGGCGGGCGGTTCCTTCATCCGTCTTTCCGAGGACGGCGGCGAGACGTGGGGCGAGACGATCAAAGTTCCGGTCTCCGCGCCGCACGGTCCGAACACGCTCCGCGACGGATCGCTCCTCTATCTCGGAAAAGCCATGTTCACGGACGAGCTGCCGGACGGTGCCCTTGCCGCCTACCGGAGCGCGGACAGCGGACACACCTGGGAGAAGCTCTCGGAGCTCGCGATCCCGGACGGGACAAAGCCGGACAATTTCCACGAGCCGCATGTCGTGGAGCTGGCATCGGGCCGTCTGCTCGGCATGATCCGGGCGGAAGGCGCGGGCGTACCGTTCGGCTTCACGATGTACGAGACGCATTCGGACGACGGCGGCCTCACCTGGTCTCCGCTGAACTGCCTCGGCGTCTTCGGTTCCCCGCCGCATCTGCTCGTCCACTCCTCCGGCGCGGTGATCTGTACCTTCGGATACCGGGCTGTCCCGTTCGGCGAGCGCGCGCTGGTCTCGCACGACGACGGCGCGACGTGGGCGGACGAGTACGTCCTGCACGAGACGGAGCCCGGCGACCTCGGCTATCCCGCGACGGTCGAGCTGCCCGATCATTCGCTCTTCACGGTGTATTATCAGCGCGTAGAGGGCGACGGCTTCACCTCGATCCAATGGACGCGGTGGTCCCTGTAAAGCGCGGCAGATTGTACCCATAAAGCAAAAAGCTGTCACACAAACGTGGCAGCTTTTTCGTATTCAGGGTCCAGGCGCATCACGGTTCCCGCGTCAGCCGGAAGGTATTCCCCTCATAGATCGCATACATGGTCTCACCCTCGGCGTAGACGGTCACCTCGACCTCGCCGGGGACGTTTGCATAGAGCTCGAATTCGTAAAATGAGTGTCCCCATTCGGTCCCGCGCTTCAGTCCGACAAACCGTATCTCTCTCGCCTCGACGGCCTTCTTGAACGGAACGGTCACGGGCTGGCCGGCGCCGCTCAGCGTATTGCCCCTGACGTGCGCGGCCTCGACCCATTTGTCGCCGTCAAGGTATTCGATCTTGAATTCCGAGGAGTAGGCCGTCTCGAAATAGAGAACCGCGCAGCCGACCGTGCAGGTCTTGCCGAGATCCAGGGTCACGTAGATCGGATCGTTGTAGGCGGAGGAATACCGTGTCGTGAGATCTCCGTCGACCGCGAGCTCCGGCGGGAAGTCGGGCGTTTCCATCGACGTGGTCGTGACCTTCGCGCCTTTCGAGAGGCTGAGGCCGGCCGCGCCGCTCTGGATCGTGAGGGTCCCGTCCGCCGTGAGGTTCCACGATCCCGTGAGGCTGCGGTCCCCGGCGGTAAAGGAGGCGGATCCGCCGTCAAAGGCGAGCGTCATCCCGTCGCCGCTCCACGTCCCGCTCACGAGCCGGTATGCGCGCTGTGCGTCCTCCACACTGGCAGCCCGCGCGAGATGCCAGGTTTCCCCGTCCACGGTGAGGAGGCAGTATGCGGCGAGCGTTTCCCAGCGGAATTCGATCCCGTCGACCGTCATGACGCCGTCCGCGAACGAGGGGATCCCTTCCGCACGGGAAGACGCCTCCTGCGACGCGACTTCCCAGTGGATCTTCTCGCCGTCGAAGGTGAGATCGCCGGTCGCACCGGCTGTGACGACGGACCACGGCACTGAGAGAAGCCGCTCCGCCTCGTCCCCCCATTCCGCCGGGATCGCGGGGGCGACATACGGCTCGGTGACGTGCGGACGGATGCCGGGCTGCGGCGTCAGGGCAGGGGCTTCCTCCTCATGCGCGCATGCCGGAAAGAGGAGGGCGGCTGCGAGGAGGCACACGGAGAACTTTTTCATCGGTGCTGCCTTTCTGTGCGGAGGTGTCAGTTCACGGAGGACGTGCGGTCGTCCTCGCCCTTTTCGAGGTCGCGGATCTCGACGGTATAGGAGCTCGTTTCGTTGATCCGGACTGTCACGCGGTCCCCGACGCGGTGTCCCATCAGGGCCTGCCCGAGCGGGGAATCCTTGCTGATGCGGTCGTTGAGCACGTCGGCGCGCAGATGCGTCACAAGGGTGATGACGCGCTCCTCTTCGTAGTCTTCGTCCCAGAGAGTGACCTTGTCGAAAAGGCCGATCTCGTCGCCGTCGGACGTGTATTCCACCATCACGCCGTTCTCGAGGAGGTTTTTCAGATAGCGGATGCGGGAGTAATTGCGGTTGAGCTCGCGCTTGGCGGTGCGGTATTCGTCATTCTCGGATAAGTCGCCGAACGCGCGGGTCCGCTGTACTTCCGCGATGCACTGCGGTGTGACGACGGATTCGCGGTGCCGGATCTCGTCCTGGATGCTGGCGACCTCGCCGGCGGTCAGTTCATGGGCCATGGGGATTCATCTCCTTGTGTTTTCGTATCGCCCTGATTATAGCACATCGGCGCGGAAAAATCAAGGTCTCCCGGTTCCTCTGAGCCAATTCCCGATCCGCGCGACATTTTCCTCCGTCGGCCGCGTCCCGTCGAGGGCGAGGCAGGGAATATCCGTACCCTTCCTCCATGCGCTCGCTTCTTCCTCCGACCGCGCGGCGCACTTCGCGAAGAAACGCTCTTCGGAATCATAAAGATCTCCGCCTGGCTGCATCCGGGCACCAAATTTCATCTCGGATCGCATCCGAACTCGCGCCGAACGGACCTCCGCAGGAGCTGTCAGAAGGACCGCGTGCGTCAACGGCCATGCAGAATCTCCGCGCAGGGAGGCGAGAACGAACGAGGGAAGCCGACCCATGTCCTGTCTCAAAAGCATGAATGCTTCCTCATGTGTCCGATGTTGGAGATAGTCGTGTCTCTTGGGAAAAAAGTAGGTCTCGATGTCGAGAAAAGGGATACCGAGCGTTTGCGCGAGGGCTGCGCCGAGGGTCGACTTTCCGGTGCCATTCAGCCCGTAGACGAGAATCCGTGTGTTCATGACAGTCTCCTGCGTTTCGTTTGTTTTCAGTATAGCACAAAATGCGTGGCGGCGCAAGTGCCGGTTATCCCCGCTGACTTTTCACACTTCACTTCTGCCGAACCCCTTGCAATCCGGGAGGGAATGTGGTATAATACTTCAGCGTGCCCACGTAGCTCAGCAGGATAGAGCAGCCGCCTCCTAAGCGGCAGGTCAGGTGTTCGAATCACCCCGTGGGTGCTTCTAAGGCCTTGAAAACCAAGAGTTTTTAAGGCCTTGCTATTTTCTAATTACAATTAGAAGAATCAGATTTTTCTTCTAACGAAAACAGGCTGTTTTCTAATTGCTCTTTTCGTCCAGTTTTGAGTTTTTTTCTAATTTTGGCGGTTGGTATTGTTTCCATTTCTGGTAAATCGAGGGAAAAACAGCTTATTAGCCCGTTTTTTACGGTTTTTCCCCACAACACGGGAAACGGATTAAGAATCTTCTAACGCCGAAACGAGAAATGCCCCGAATCTTTCTAACGATTCGAGGCATTTTTCTAACGCCAGATTTCGCTCATAACTTCTTAGCCAGGGCACCCAGCAAGGCTACAATTTCGGGGTTGGAAAGCATCTTAGCCAGAGTTTCCGTTGTGATACCTTCCGGTAATGAGATCGATTCCGGCGCTGGGTTTTCTAATGAATCTCACTCTGATGATGAATGAAATTGATTTCTGCTGGGGCTTTTCACGGTCTGACCAATTAAACTGTTCCTTTACTTCAGGCGGATCAAATCTCTTTCCAAGATTTTCTGACGGCATCATACGCAAGCTTTGGCGTTCCGTCCGTTCGGAGCAGTCCCCACGCGGTCTCGCATGGACAGTCTCGTTCTCCGCAGAAGAAGCATGATTCGCTGTCCTGCATACAGTAGATCACGGCACCACCTAAGCGGGGATTCTTCAACAAAAGCGGAAGCAGTCTTCCGTAAAACTCTGCCTGTCCTTCCTCCGAGTGCAGAATCGGAGCAGGGGCGGGCCAGGTCTTCAGCACATGCGGCATACAGGACATGAGGCATGAAACCTTGTCCGATTCGGCGCAAGAACGCACTCTTTCTCCGCAGCGCGGCGGCATGAACCGCAG
>JAFZPN010000137.1 GCA_017550315.1 Clostridia bacterium | reverse complement strand
GATCGGCCTGATCACCGGGATCATCGTCGGATCCGTCTTCGCGATCTATATCAACAACAACCTCGACCTCGAGATCGATCCCTCCTCCATCGTCACCGTCAACCGGGACTCCGCCACGCGGTTCTATTACATGAGCTACGCCAACGAGCAGGACCGCATCGACCGCATCGGAACGCCCGTCGAGCTTACGGATATGCGCCTGACCGGCACGGAGTCTTCGATCGCCGTCTCCTACAGCCAGATCCCGCTCAACCTCGAGCGCGCGTTCATCTCCATCGAGGACAAGCGCTTCAAGACCCACAACGGCGTCGACTGGTACCGGACCGCGGGTGCGATCTACTACATGCTCACCGATCAGCCGGGCGGCGGTTCCACCATCACCCAGCAGCTCATCAAGAACGTCACCGGTGAGGATGAGGTCACCATCCAGCGCAAGGTCTCCGAGATCTTCCGCGCGCTCAACCTCGAAAAGGTCAAGAGCAAGGAGGAGATCCTCGAAGCCTATCTCAACATCATCTACCTCGGCAACAACTGCACCGGCGTGCAGGCCGCGTCGAACTACTACTTCGGCAAGGACGTCTCCCAGCTCGACCTCGTCGAATGCGCCGCCCTCGCCGCCATCGTCAAGAACCCCTCGCAGTATGAACCGCTCTATCACGACAAGGACCGCGAGATCGAGCTGGAGGACGGGACCGTCAAGGTCCTGCACGGCAACGAATGGCGCCGCTGGACCGTTCTCGAAGAGATGAAGCTGAACGGCTACATCACCGAGGCGGAATGCGTCGAAGCGCAGAACACCGAACTGAAGGTCATCGACCACTCGAAGGATTACGACGAAGAGGTCGTCGAAGAGGGCATCACCATCTTCTCGTGGTACATCGAGGCGCTCTTCACCCAGCTGCAGCAGGACCTCGCACAGAAATACAACATCACCACCCGCGCGGCCAGCCTGATGATCTACAACAACGGCTTCAAGATCTATATCCCCATGGATCCCTTCGTGCAGACGACCCTTGAGGAGATCTACTACAACGACAACGAATACTTCCCCTCCACCGGGACAGGGCTGCAGCCCCAGTCCGCGATGGTCATCTGCGACCCGTACACCGGCGACGTCCTCGGCGTGGTCGGCGGACGCGGCAAGAAGATCATCAACCGCGGACTTGACCGCGCCACCGTGGCCACCCGTCCGCCGGGATCTGCCATCAAACCGCTTTCCGTGTACGGTCCGGCCCTCGACGCGGGCGTCATCACCTATGCCACCGCGATCGACGACAGCCCCGTCTGGTTCAACACCTACGAGGTCAGTCCGGCGACCGCCACCTCCCCCGCCGTCCTCGGTTACACCCCGTACCCGAAGAACCTGCCGGACATCTACAACGGCCTCACCCCGATCCACGACGCGATCCGCCGCTCGGTCAACACCGTGGCGATGAAGGTGCTCCGGATGTACGGCGTGGACAACTCCTTCTATTTCATGAAGGAGAAGCTCCATTTCGACAGCCTGATCGACTCCGCCGTCCTCTCCGACGGGCGCATCATCACGGACCGCGGCGAAGCGGCGCTGGCGCTCGGTCAGCCGAACTACGGCGTCACGCTCCTCGAGATGGTCTCGGGCTACTGCATGTTCCAGAACAGCGGTGTCTACAACCAGCCGAACCTCTACCTGTACGTCACCGACTCCGAGGGCAACATGGTGTTCGACTATTCGGACGATCCGGAGATCATCATCAGCGCGGAATCGGCGTCCATCATGACGATCATGATGCAGGAGGTCATGAACGCCGGTACCGGTATGGCGTGCACTCTGCGCAATACCGTGAACGTCGCCGGCAAGACCGGTACGACTTCGCAGGACTTTGACCGCTACTTCGTCGGCTATACCCCGTATTACGTCGGCGGCGTCTGGACGGGCTACGACATGAACCAGTCCCTGTCCGCGTTCACCGAGAATCCGTCGCTCCTCGTGTGGGACACCGTCATGACCCACCTGCATCAGCCCTATATCGATGCGGCGTCGAACGGCGGCGAACCTCTGAAGACCTTCGAGATCTCCCCCGGCGTCGTCACAGCGACCTTCTGCCGCGATTCCGGGATGCTCTTCGACGACAGCCTCTGCTCCCTGGACGCGCGCTCCTGGAACGGCTCGCGTGCCGAGGTCGGCTACTTCACCCGCGAGTCCGTGCCGAAGCAGAAGTGCACCACCCACGTGAAGGTCCTCCGGGACAACGCGACGGGCGGCATCTGCTATCCCGAGGCCTCGTGCAGCAAGGGGAACTGCTCCTATGTCGCGCTGATCCGCGAGGAAAACCGCAATTTCCCGAAGGAAGTCTATATCGTCGACGCACAGTATACGTTCCGCGAGCTGCCGGAATGGACGCAGCCGTCCTCCAACAAGCTCCTGCCGTTCTACGCGAATCTGCTCCAGACGGGCCAGTACGTCGGGACCTCGGTGAACTGGGGGACCCGGCCGTACAATTCCTACTGCGTCGAGCACGGCGTCTATAAATACTGGACGCCGCCGGATGCGGAAACCGAAGGGGCCGAGACGGAGGAGGAAGAGGAAAATCCGGACGAAACCGACGAGACCGAAGAATGGTTCGAGGACGAGGAACCGGGAGACGAGAAAGAACCGGCAGAAGAGGAAGGATCGGAAGGATCGGAGGGCTCGGAGGGATCGGAAGGATCCGAAGAACCCGAAGAACCGAAGGAACCGGTCGAACCCGACGTCCCCGAGGAACCCGCAGAACCGTAACCCGGATCCGCAGAATAAAACAGAGAATCACCTCATACACTATGTGTGGGGTGATTTTTTATGCGCAAATGGAAACGGGAACTGGATTTTATCGGCGCGAACGCGGGCCTTTTCGGGATCGCGGCCTTTCTCGCGGCCATGGGCGGGGTGCTGCTCTGGGTGAGCGGCGGGAGCGGATGGTATTTCTATAAGACCGCCGGTCGGGACGCGCCGTCCGTAGCCGCGCTGTTCACGCTCTCCCTCGCCGTGTGCGGGCTCTGCGGGCTCTCGGGCGCGCTGATCTATGTCTGGGGCAGGGCGGTGTGTCCGATGAAGTCCGTGTGGCCGTCGGTATGCATGATCGCGGGGGCGTATCTGATGCATCTCGGCTGGTACGCGGCCGCGCTCTGCACCCGGATGACCGTATTCGGCGGGATCCTCGCGGTGACGGCGTTCGGACTTGCGGCGGCGTCGAGGCTTTTCCTGCGCCGTCCTCCCGCCCTCCTCACGGCGGCGATCCTTGCGCTCCTCTGCGCCGCCGGGTACTTTATTCATGTAACATTTTCGCGGATATTGTGAATTTACTATAAATTAGTGGCTCAAAGTCCTTGACATTTCCGGGACGCTGGGGTATAATGAGACTGCAGAAACTTGAAGAAACAACAAGGAGGTCATGAAATGAAAACCATCAAGTTCTTGGCCCTTGCGCTGGCCGTCGTGATGCTCGTCTTCGCGTTCGCGTCCTGCAAGAGCACGCCGAAGCACACCCTCACCGCTACCGTCACCGTCACCGCGCCCGACGATCCGATCGTACTGAACTATTCCACCACGATTGAATATCCGGAAGGCGAAACCATCACCGTTCTGGACGTTGCCCGTCAGGCCCTCGACGAGATGGAAATCAAGTATGAGCTCGACGAGAACGACGACGGCGCCGCACTCGGCCTGTTCTCCGTCACCACGACCGAAGGCACGACCTACAAGACCGGCTACACCGACGCGGAAAAGCAGTACATCGGCATGTGGAGCTATACCGTGAACGACGTCGCTCCGGATTCCGGCAGAGCGGGCACCAACCCGGCGACCGACGGCTCGAAGATCGTATTCACCTACGAGATCGCGTCCGTGGAAGAGCTCAGCGCTACGCCGTGACGACAGCAGCATAAACAAAAACGAGGAGCTTCCTTTTCGGGGGAAGCTCCTTTTCCTATGCCGCGATGCGGCGGTTTTTTACCCCATCGACGCGGCCATCACGGCCTTGATGGTGTGCATCCGGTTCTCGGCTTCGTCAAAGACGATCGATGCCGGGCCGGAGAAGACCTCGTCCGTCACCTCGAGCGAGGACAGCCCGAAGCGGTTGTGGATCTCCCGCCCGATCTCCGTCCCGAGGTCGTGGAACGCCGGGAGACAGTGCATGAACCGACACTGCGGCCCCGCGGCCTTCATGATCTTCCCGTTCACCTGATAAGGCAGGAGATCCCGGATGCGCTCCTCCCAGATCTCCGACGGCTCGCCCATCGAAACCCAGACGTCCGTGTAGATCACATCCGCGCCCTTGACCGCCGTCTTCGGATCCGTCTCGAACGAGAGCGACGCGCCCGTTTCGGCGGCGATCTTTTCGCACCTCTCGCGCAGGGACTTGGCGGGGAAGTATTTCTCCGGCGCGCAGGCCACGAACCGCATCCCCATCTTCGCCGCGCCGACCATGAGCGAATTGCCCATGTTGTACCGCGCGTCGCCCATGTAGACGAGTTTCTGCCCGGCGAGGGATCCGAAGTGCTCCCGGATCGTCAGAAAGTCCGCGAGGATCTGCGTCGGATGGAATTCGTTCGTCAGGCCGTTGAAGACCGGGACGCCCGCGTATTTCGCCAGCTCCTCCACGATGTCCTGCCCGAAGCCGCGGTATTCGATCCCGTCGAACATGCGGCCGAGCACGTGCGCCGTGTCCGCGATGCTCTCCTTGCGGCCGATCTGCGAGCCGTTCGGATCGAGGTAAACCGGGTGCATCCCGAGGTCCGCCGCCGCCACCTCAAAGGCGCAGCGCGTCCGCGTGCTCGTCTTCTCGAAGATCAGCGCGACGTTCTTGCCTTCGCAGAGCCGGTGCGGGGTCCCCGCCTTTTTCTTCGCCTTCAACTCCGCCGCGAGGTCGAGGTAATACGTGATCTCCTCCGGCGTGAAATCGAGGAGCTTTAAGAAATGTCTGCCTTTCAGATTCATGTCGTTGGTTCCCTTTCTCAATCAAAGTGATGGGTGGACATCCGGGCGGGATGCCGTGATCAAAACGGGGCAGGGGGAGAAACCGTCTTTCCAGAGAGGTTCTCCCCCGTACTTTTATAGGACTTTTGCGAGGAACGACTGCAGCCGTTCGTTCTGCGGATGGTTGAAGATCTCGTCCGGGGTGCCCTCTTCGAGGATGACGCCGTCTTCGAGGAAGAGGACGCGGTTGGCAACCTCGCGCGCGAAGCCCATTTCGTGCGTCACGACGACCATCGTCATCCCGGCCGCCGCGAGCTTCTTCATGACGTCGAGCACCTCGCCGACCATTTCGGGGTCGAGTGCGGAGGTCGGCTCGTCGAAGAGCATGACGTCGGGCTCCATACACAGAGCGCGCACGATGGAGACCCGCTGCTTCTGCCCGCCGGAGAGCTGGTTCGGATAGGCGTCCGCGCGGTCCGCGAGCCCGACCTTGCCGAGCAGCTCGAGGGCCTTGGCCTTCGCGTCGGCTTCCGGGACCTTTTTCAGCATCATCGGCGCGACGGTGAGGTTTTTCATCACCGTCATGTGCGGGAAGAGGTTGAACTGCTGGAAGACCATCCCCATCTTCTGCCGGTGCAGGTCGAGGTCGATCTTCTTGTCGGTGAGGTCGTCCCCCTCGAAGATGATCTGTCCGCCGGAGGGCTTCTCCAGCATGTTGAGGCAGCGCAGGAAGGTCGATTTGCCCGATCCGGAGGGGCCGATGACGCAGATCACGTCGCCCTTGTCGATCTCGGTGTTGATCCCCTTGAGGACCTCCACGCCGCCGAAGTTCTTTTGTAAGTTCTTAACGTTTATCACCCTTGCGCAGCCTCCTTTCGAGTTTCTTCAGGATCTGTTCGAGGATGATCACCATTGTCAGATAGACGAGCGCAACGAGGAACAGGGTATTGATCGCGTCGTAGGTGTTGTTGCGGATCAGGTTGCCCGCGCGCGTCAGGTCGATCTCCGCCACGTAGCCCGCGATGGAGGTCTCCTTCAGAAGCGCGATGAGCTCGTTGAAGATCGCCGGGAGGATGTAGCGGATCGCCTGTGGCAGGATGATGACCCGCATGGTCTGGAGCCGGTTCATGCCGAGCGAACGGCCCGCTTCCATCTGACCGGAATCGACCGCGTTGATGCCGGACCGGATCAGCTCCGCCATGTACGCGCCGGAGTTGACGCCGAACGCGACGATCGCGACCGGGATCCCGTCTTTCGCGTGCGAGAAGATGATGTAGTAGAAGATGAGCAGCTGCACCACCATCGGGACGCCGCGGATGACCGTCAGATACACGTCGCAGAGGAAGGCCGCCCAGCGCAGGGAGGGCGCGTCCTCCGCGAGATACTTGATGACCGCGACGATGGTTCCGATGACCAGGCCGATGGCCAGCGCCCCCAGCGTGAGGATGATGGTGTTGCGGAAGCCTTCGATCAGCAGCTTGTACCGGTCGTTGACGATGAAGGTCTCATGCAGCTTCGCGAACCAGGCGGCAAAGGGTCCGCCCGCCGCGAGGAACAAAGAAGAGAGAGTCATGGATCCGGGTCAGACTGCTCAGTTGTGCGGCGCGGTGTAGGGCGCTTCGTACTTTTCGAAGATCGCGGCGATCGTGCCGTCGGAGACCATCTGGTTCACGATCTTGTTGATCTCGGCCGCGAGCTCTTCGGAGCCGAGCTGCAGCGCGAACGCGTAGGGCTCGGTGGTCATCGCTTCGTCGAGGATCACGAGGGAGCCTTCGCCGTTCTCCGCGTTGTACGCCTTGACCATTTCGGCGGCGGTGAGGTCGTCGATGACCCACGCGTCGACCTTGCCGGAGACGAGCGCGCTTTCCGCGTCGTTGTTGGCGGCAAAGCCCTTGACGTCATAGCCTTCGCCCATGCAGTAGTCCTCGGCGGTGGTGCCGGTCTGCACGGAGACGGTCTTGCCGGTCAGGTCCGCTTTGGAGGTGATCGGGCTGCCCGCGGTCACGACGATGGCCTGCGCGGCGAGGCAGTAGGGATCGGTGAAGAGGACGTTCTTCTTCCGGGCTTCGGTGACGGTGATGCCGGAGACGCCGAGGTCATACTTGCCCGCGTTGATGCCGGGGATGACGGAGTCGAAGTCCATCTGCTGGATCGTGAGGGTGACGCCGAAGCTTTCGCAGATCTTTTCGAGGATCTCGATTTCGATGCCTTCCACCTTGTTGCCCTCGCCGAGGGATTCAAACGGCGGGAAGTCGGGGGAAGTGGCGATCGTCAGGGTTCCGGCCTTCTTGATGTCGGCAAGCGTCGTTCCGCTCGAGGAGCAGGAGGCGAACGCCGCGGTCAGAAGCAGGGCCGCGAGGAGGAGGGAGAGGATCTTTTTCATGGCAGTTTCCTTTCAGAATTGCATCGTGAAGATGAAATTGTAATATTCATGCGCGAGGCTGAATAATTATGCGTATATTATACTCCAGTTGCCCCGCTCTGTCAAGGGGAAATCCGGAAAAACAAAAAGTTTGCGGAGGTGTCATAGGAAATCCGCCGGCGCGCTGCGGTTTTCCGTGCAGAATGCATGATTTACGCAATCATCCTGCCGGAATGCGGACGCATGCGATCGGATGCGATCGGATGCGTCCGGATGCGTTCGCATGCTAAATAAAGGCAAAGGCAAAAACAAAATAAAGGCGATATAAGAGCGAGGGCGAGTGTATTGGCGCACGCGCGCGCGGGGAGCGGCAGGGGGGCTTGACAAAGGGGGCAAGATGTGATATAATATAATCAATAGCAGATCGCATACCCGTGCGCCCGGAGAGGGAAAAAGAAAAAGGGCGCGGGGAGGTTCCCATGCCCTTATCTGCTCAAACCATCTTTTCCTGCTTGACCTTCTTGTCGATCACGTGGCGCGAGGCGAGCTCCGTCCGGATGTCCTCGAGCGAGATCCCCGCCTCGATCATGAGGACCATCACGTGATAGACGAGATCGGAAATCTCGTAGATCGTCTCCGCGCGGTCTTCCGCCTTGCCCGCGATGATGACCTCCGTGCACTCCTCGCCGACTTTTTTGAGGATCTTGTCGAGCCCCTTGTCGAAAAGGTAGGTCGTATACGAGCCCTCCTGCGGATTCGTCTTCCGGCCTTCGATCAGCTTCATGAGCATCCCGAGGTCGAAGTCATGCAGGTCCTCGCTTTCCCAGACGGGATATTCGAAGCAGGAGTCGGTCCCGAGATGGCAGGCGGGTCCGTCCGGGATCACCTTCACGACCAGAGCGTCCCGGTCGCAGTCCGCCGTGATCGAGACGATGTGCTGATAATTCCCGCTCGTCTCGCCCTTGAGCCAGAGTTCCCCGCGCGAACGGCTCCAGAAGCAGGTCAGACCCTTTTCCATGGAGATTTTTAGGCTCTCCCGGTTCATGTACGCGAGAGTCAGCACCCGGCCGTCCCGCGCATCCTGCACCACCGCGGGGATCAGCCCCCGCTCGTCGAATTTCAGGGTTTCGATATCGCAAAGCTCGCTCATGGCGCGCCTCCTTGTGTCAGATTCTTGCCGGGATCCCGGCGTCCGCCATCGCCCGTTTCAGGTCGGGGATGTCCACCTCGCCGAAGTGGAAGATCGAGGCGGCAAGCCCCGCGTCCACCCCGGGAAGCGTGCGGAACAGCGTCAGAAAATCGTCGATCTTTCCGGCTCCCCCCGACGCGATGACCGGGACAGAGACCGCCCGGCAGACGGCGTCGAGCATTTCGAGATCGAAGCCCGCCTTCACGCCGTCCGTGTCGATCGAGTTGACGACGATCTCGCCCGCCCCGTCCGCGACGCAGCGCTTGATCCATTCGATGGCCTCCATGCCGGTGTT
>JAFZPN010000136.1 GCA_017550315.1 Clostridia bacterium | reverse complement strand
TGCCGCGCGGTCCGCAGGAGAGATAGGCATGGGACGTGCGGCCCGCTTCGGTCTCGTAGCGGAGGACGGAGGTCACGTGATCCTGTCCGGTGACGCCGCCCTCGCCGTCGAAGGTGCGCGGCCGGTATTTGCGATATAGAGCCTGATGCATATCCACCCTCCCGGACAAGAATACGGAAATAACCCGCAAATCAAGACCATACACCCTCCCGTCGGACGGAAGATCATCCACGCCACCGCAGTTCCTGCTCGGAACAGGCTGCCTCGCGGCGCATCCGCAAAACTGCTTAATGCTGCTTGGTTCCCCACCTGACATGGTTCACAGCCGCGAATCGCGCGAGACCCATTCGTCAACACATTCCGTGCGGCTCAGACTGCACAAGCTCCGTTCTCGGGGAGGGACTCCACCCTCGCTGTAGCGGACTTCGAGTACAGGGACCCGCTGCTCCCCCGGCTGGTATGGCCTTGATTCACAGGTTATTTTCTATTTGGATCGCAAACGAACGGTTTGCAGATATTGATTATAGCATAAAAGCGCCTCAAAAGCAAGCGTATATGCGTGAATTTACCTTTTGTTTATAATTCTTTTCGCCGCTGAATTCTCTTTTATCCCTTGCCAAAGAGCGGGATTTCTGGTATAATCCGGACAGAGGAATCCATACGACACGAGGAGGTCAAGATGAACCGTCCCGCATTCCGCGTCCTGGGAGGTGTCCCGTCGGACAGCCGTCTCACCGCGGACCGTCACACCGATACCCGCTTCCCCCCGACGTGCTTTTTCACCCGCGAAGAGGCTGAGAGGCGGCGGGAAGAGCTCCGCTTCAACCTGCGCATGGCGGCGGGCCTGTATCCGTGGCCGGAAAAGACGCCGCTCTCTGTCCGGCGCGAGCTCGTCGGATCGTACGAGGGCTTCCGGATCGAGAAGATCATGTTCGAGACCCGCCCCGGCTTCTGGTCGACGGGGAATCTCTATTTCCCCGATCCGATGCCGGAGGGGAAGTGCCCGGCCATTCTCAACGTCATCGGCCACTGGCAGCGTCAGCGCCTGACCCGCATGGACGAGGCCGACTACCCCGAACAGATCGCGAACTTTTCCATGATGGGCTTTGTCTGCCTCGTGACTGACATGATCGGCATGGTCGACAGCCGCCAGATCTCCCACGACTACGGCGGCGGGGAGCGGGAACTCTGGCTCTCGAACGGCCTCGGCGTGCAGCTCTGGAACAATATCCGCGCGCTCGATCTGCTCTCGGCGATGCCCGAGGTCGATCCGGAGCGCATCGGCGTCACCGGCGCGTCGGGAGGCGGATCGCAGTCCCTCTTCCTCGCGCTCCTCGACGAACGCATCCGGGCAGCCGCGCCGATCAACATGATCTCGCTCCTGATGCAGGGCGGCTGCATGTGCGAGAACGCGCCGGGACTGCGCAGAGAGACCGACAACGGGGAGATGTGCTCCCTAATCGCGCCGCGTCCGCTCTTCCTCGCGGGCTCGACCGGCGACTGGACGCGCGAGCAGGAGGTGCGCGAAGCCCCCGCGATCCGGGAAGTCTACCGCCTGTACGGCGCGGAGGATGTCTTCGAGACCTATTATCAGGTCGCGCCGCACCAGTACAACGCCAAGACCCGCCGCCGCGTCTACGCCTTCTTTGCCAGGCACCTCATGGGCCGGGAAATCGCGTGGGAAGAGCGTCCCGTCGACGTCGGCGATGTGCTCGACCTGACGTGGTTCCGCGATGCGGGTCACGCGCCGGGCATCGAGGGCGACGAGGCATTCTTCGCGGCCCATCAGGCGGAACGCCGCGCGGCCGTCGCGAATCTCCCCGCCTGTGAAAAGCGCCGGATGCTCGCGTGGATGACGGGCATCGGGCACGAAGCGAAGATCGCGGACCCCGACGTCGAGATAGCAGACGGCGTTCGGATCGAGAAGAGCGTCGTGCTCTCGGACCGCGGGGAGATGATCCCCTTCGTGCGCCTGATCCCCGAAAACTGGGACGGAGAGCGCGTCACCCTCATCCTCGGTCCTGAAGGGAAGGACGTTCTCGACCGTCCGGAGATCCGGGCATTGCTTGACAGCGGCACGGCGCTCGTCAGCGGCGATCTCTTCGGCGACGGGGAATACGCGGGCGCGAAGGTCACGATCCTCGGCGGTCTCCAGGCCGAGCGGTATTACACCACCTTCCACTACACGCAGGACGCCCACCGCGCATCGGACGTCTCGCTGCTCTGGCAGATCGCGCGGAAGACGGGATCATTGTGCTCGCTCCGGGCATACGGAGGGGCGGCGATCCCATCCGCCTGCGCGCTCCCGCTCCTTGACGGCGTGGAAAGCGCCGCGATCGAAGAAGCCCCGCTCCGGGAGAATCCGTGCGTCATCCCGGGGATCATGCTCCTCGGCGGTCCGGAAGGCTGCCTCGCGCTCGCGGACTGCCCCAAAACAACCTTTTGACAGAACGGCAGGAAATTCACATTTTTACCCTTGTTTTCCCACGCGATCCCCTTTATAATGAATTCGTTCCACATCAATCTGCATAAAATACGGAGGATTTCCCCATGGCAAAGATCATCGGCAGCGCGATCCCCAATCTCCCCTGGGAGGACAAACCGCAGGGCTACACCGATCCCGTATGGCGCTATACCGGCAACCCGATCATCGGGCGCAACGGCAACAAGCGCTCCAACAGCGTGTTCAATAGCGCCGTCGTCCCGTTTGAGGACGGATTCGCGGGCGTGTTCCGCTGCGACAGCCGCTCCATTTCGATGGACCTGTTCGCGGGGCATTCCGACGACGGCCTGCACTGGAAGATCGAAGACGAATCCCTCAACCTCGTCGGCGCGGATCCGGAGATCGGGCGCTACGAGTACCGCTACGACGCCCGCATCATCCCGCTCGAAGGAAAGTACTACGTGACCTGGTGCAACGGCTATCACGGCCCGACCATCGGCGTGGCGTGGACGGAGGACTTCAAGACCTTCCATCAGCTCGAAAACGCCTTCCTGCCCTATAACCGCAACGGCGTCCTGTTCCCGCGCAAGATCGGCGGCATGTACATGATGCTCTCCCGCCCGTCCGACACGGGTCACACCCCGTTCGGCGACATCTACCTCAGCCAGTCGAAGGATCTGGAATTCTGGGGCCGTCACCGCTATGTATTCGGGACTTTCCGCGGCAACGAATCGGCGTGGCAGTCCACGAAAGTCGGCCCGGGACCCGCGCCCATCGAGACGGACGAGGGCTGGCTCCTGATCTACCACGGCGTGCTCACGACCTGCAACGGCTTTGTGTACCGCATGGGCGCCGCGCTCCTCGACCTCGACGAGCCGTGGAAGGTGCTGCACCGCACGTCGGACTACATCCTCGCGCCGTGGGAGCTGTACGAATGTGTCGGCGACGTCCCGAACGTCACGTTCCCGTGCGCCGCGCTGGCAGACGCCGACACGGGCCGGATCGCGATCTACTATGGCTGCGCGGACACCGTCACGGGCCTCGCCTTCACCACGGTGGACGAGCTCGTCTCCTTCACCAAGGAACACGACCTGATGAAGAAATAAGGTTTCCCGAGCATAGACGCTCTGTCACTGACGGCAGGGCGTCTTTTTTCTCTCAGCCTTGACAAGTAAGGCACAATGTGGTATAATATGTACCGTTGAGACTGTATGCTGCTTGTACCATCAAAAGAATGATTTCATTTCAGTGACTTATGAGCCGAAAGATGCGGATTATCTGAAACAACTGAAATGATATTGACAACTCTATATTTTGTGGAGGAGAAAAGCGATGAAGAAAGCAATAACGATTTTGATTACTGTAATAGTGATTATGGCCTTAACTGCTTGTTCTGCATCAAAAGAAAAAGAGAAATCCATATTCGAAAGAATGCAGGAAAGCTCAGTCGCTTTGATGGAATCATCAGACGGAGTCAAGGTTTACGTTTGGAATATGAAGGATCTTGCCTCGCTGTCATCATTACAGATAGAAGAGGCGCCTTTGGAACCTGCCGATAAGGAAGAGGATTGGCTGTATCGAATTACCTACAGCCCTAAAGATAAGGTAAGCAACAGCGAAGAAATCACCGTTTCGTTCCACCGTGACTATATTCAAATCGGCTCAGAGTTTTATCTGGCAAAACAAGGAGTAGACTATGATGATGTTCTCGAATGGGCAAAATCGAAACATGAATATCTTGTGAAAGAATACGGTGCAGAATAACAATTCAAATTTGTCGATTTGTTTCGGAACTGAGAATCCATCGAGACGTAATCCGTGGAGTTTTTCCGGATCAAAAGGTCCACGCCTTCTGCGTGCCAAAGGGCCTTCCGATCGCCCTCCCGAAACCTTCGGACGATCACTTCTTTAACTTTATATTTTTTCGGGGTGTAGCCCAGTTGGTAGGGTGCGACATTTGGGATGTCGAGGCCGCGAGTTCGAGTCTCGCCACTCCGATGGCGCTTCATGCGCCGAAAAGTCCTTGAAATCCATACGGTTTCAGGGACTTTTTCCTTTCCTCCCGCATTCCGATCCGGGAAACGCTCTCCTCCAGAAACAGAAAAATTCACAAAAATCTTTCCAAAAGTCTTGCGTAAACTGAAAAGGTATGATATAATCGTCAACGAGAGAGCTTTTGAGACGTTCGCGAAAGGAGGAGACGGGATGCGGCATACAAAACGATGGGCAGTCCTCCTGCTCGCCCTCTGCGCATTCTTCGCGGGATGCGCCCAGCGGGAACCGGAGGAGCAGCCGGAAGAGAAGAAAGTCAACGAGATCGGCATCGACCGCGACTGGTACCTCGAAGAATACCTCGCCCGCGAGGACCAAGAGGGCTATCTCCCCTATAACAGCAAGTACGGCTACGACCTCCCCGAGATCGCGAGCTTCACCGAGGGATTTGTCGATTACCTCGGCTATTCCGTGAATTTCACCGCACCCTACGAGGGGACAAACCCCGATTTCCTCGAGGACGGGCAGGGCGGCGTCTTCGTCTTCCGCAATCCCCGCGCGCCGTCGGGCACCTCGATGGCCTATAACATCGCTGACGGGATCGTGTACTACGACGCCGACGGGATCCCCTCCCGTATCTGTATTGATCCCGACTGCACCATCGAAGGTCACTGCACGCACGGGATGAATATCTCGGAGTCCTTCGTCCGGTACTGGAAGGGCAATCTCTATTTCATCGGCTACCGCGAGGAGGAATGGCCGGAGGGTTACGATCACGACGGCATTCGGAGCGCCCCCCTGCGCAGCTATGTCATGCGGTACGATATCAACACGGCGACCTTCCACAAGGTCATCGAATTCTTCGACCGGACTTGCTCCCTCTTTGTCATCCGCGACGGCGTGCTCTTCATGGTCAGCGGCGAAGACGGGATGGACGGCGGAAATGCGCAGAGCAAATACCTATCCTGCATCGATCTCGAAGCGGGCGAGGCCTGCCGCCTCTCCATCGGCATCAGCGACGCCTACGGCATCTGCGAGGGGAAGATCGTCCTCCAGTCCGGGGACTACGGCAAGCGATGGTACGAGGTCGAGCACCGCGTCATGCTGCTCGATCCCGAATCCATGACCCGGCGCACCCTCGCCACCTATACCGATGCCTACGCGGGCGCGGCGGGGAAGTACGTCGTCTACCTCGGACGCTGGCAGCGCGGCGTGAGCTGCGATCTCTACCGCCGCGATCCGAACGCGGACAACCCCGAGGTGATGGGCCGCGACGTCGTGAAGTTCCGCATGATCGGGGACCGCTGCATCTGGCTCTGCGCCGACGGGACACTCTGGCGCTCGGACGTGATCGCGTACAAGCCGAAGAAGATCGCCTCGCGCGTCGCGGATTTCCGCATCCAGGACGACGGGCGGATCGTCTACTTCGCCGAGAGCCGGTTCCGCGGCGTCAAAGTCTCCGGCTTCGGGATCGACACGCTCGAATACGGCTCCCTCTGGATCACGTCGACCGGCCTCTCGCGCGAGAAGATCTGGGAGGCGTCCGGGTCGACCAGCTGGCTCGGGACCTGCGCCGTCGGGGCGAACACGGCCTTCATCACGGCGATGTACAAAGAAATGCTCTGGCCGAACAATTACGAGTACCGCGAGACCCGGATCGTCAAGCGCGACCTCGACGGGACCGATCCGCAGATCCTCTACCGGCGCGCATACCGCATGACCGACGAGGAGTGGCGCGCGCATCAGATCTGGATCGACGAGCGCTACGACGAGGACGGCGATTACTATGTCGTCAAGAACACTTTTCGGTATTATGCACAAAAATCTGAGTAAAAATTCTATGTGTACCACGGCGCCTGGATGGGAATTTCAATTCTTCGCGATACTTTATGAAATCGTCGAGTCTGCACAAACGAAATTGCATGTGATTCTCCCTATTTGGTGATTATCACGGTTCGTCTCCGGCCTTTTGATTCAACGTGCAGTTGGGAGGGGCGAAACAGGCGGTAGAAATCCGCTTGACAAACAGGGGATTCCGTTGTATAATAGTTCTTATCAAAAAAGGCACAAATAATTGCCGCGGACGGACACAAAATCCGCGGCGTGCCCGAGAACCCCATCCCATCCGCAAAACAAGAAGGAGAAGAACATGAAACGTGAGAAGAGAATCCTTTCGGCGATCCTCGCGGTCCTGATGATCCTCATGACCGCCGCCATGACCGCGTGCTCGAACAACAACGCGGAAACCGGCAAGACCGAGAACGATCCCTCGACCCAGACCGTCGATCCGACGACCGTGGAAGTCGACGATGAAGAAGAGCTCAGCGACCTGGAGCTGAGACAGCGCATCCCGGACAACGTACCGGAAATGAAGTTCAACGGCGCCGAACTCCGCGTGGCCACCACCGACGGCGACCAGTATGAAGAAGAGATCGTAGCGGAAGAGCTCAACGGCGACGCCTGCAACGACGCCGTGTACAACCGCAACGTGAAGGTCGAAGACCGCTTCGATATCAAGATCACCTGCACGCGCGACGGTTCTCCGTACAGCCTCCCGGCAAAGATCGCGAAGGCCGGCACGGACGACTACCACCTCATCGGATGCTATGACTACATGTCCTATCAGCCGATCAACGCGCAGGCCGTCCTCAACTGGCTGACGATCCCCTACGTCG
>JAFZPN010000135.1 GCA_017550315.1 Clostridia bacterium | reverse complement strand
GACCGGGAGGAGATCTCCTACTCGAACGGGGACATCTATTCCGGTCCGCTCGATAACCTTCTGAAGGAGGGCCGCGGCGTCATGCGCTTTGCGAACGGGGACGTCTACGAAGGCGACTTCCAGGGCGACATGATGACCGGCGAAGGGACCTACACCTACGTCGGCGGCGAGGTCTACGAAGGCTCGTTCCGCGAGGGCCTGAAGGAAGGGTACGGCGTGTACACGTTCGGCGACGGCTCGGTCTACGCGGGCTTCTTCACGAACAACCTGAAGGACGGCGAGGGCGAATACCGCTACGCGTCCGGGGACTCGTACATCGGGTCGTATCAGAACGGCGTGAAGCACGGCTCCGGGATCTACACCTGGGCGAACGGCGACATGTACGAGGGCGATTTCGTGAACGACGTCCGGGTCGGCAAGGGCGTCTATACCTGGGCGAACGGCGAGCGGTACGAAGGGGATTTCCAGAACAACCTTCCCTCCGGCTTCGGGACGTACACCTGGCCGAGCGGCCGCACCTACACCGGATACTTCGAGAACGGGGTGTTCGTGCGGGCGGAGACGGGCGGAAAAGGCTGAAAGACCTGGTTATTCTTCGGCGCGCGGGTAATTGCATCCGCGCGCTTTTGTTATGCTCTTTTTCTTGCGCGCTGGCGCTTCTTTTTCTTGCGCGCTGATGCTTCTTTGGATTGCGCGCGGCCGTATCTTTTGTCTGCGCGGCAGAGCCTTGCGGATTTGGGATATACAAAGTCGTTCGTTCTTTTGTCCTTCCGGACGGGACCAAAGAGGAGCCTCCGGCCGGCTCCTCTCTGGACTTACCAGGCCCCACGGCAGGGGAGGAGCGCCTCCCCCGCCTTTGGATTCCACCCCTACCCCCTCAGGTACAGCCTCCCTTCTCACTCTGAAGCTCCGTTCAATGACGGCTAAACCTCTTCATTTCAAGATTACATGGCCGCACCAATATAGAGATGTGTGATAGTCACGGCCATTGTTCAGTGTGGTAGTGTGGGTACAGGTTCAAGTCAAGCTCCTGCTGGGATCAGGAAGATGCAGCTTGGGGGATGATGTGAAGCGGAAGGTACAAATCTGACACTCACCGCTGCATGCCTTGCCACGGCGCAGCTGTAAGGTCTAACACGCACAAGCCGCATCTTCGGTGTTGAGCGAGCCTCAAACCTATCCGTGCCGCTCATCTTGGTGATGGCTCCTTGTAATCACACGTTGGATAGGCGAGATGAAACTTGTTTCATCCGCCGTTCGCTGCATCTCATTGAGCTATGATGCAGAAAACTCACGGTACGCATGTCGGAGGGTGGATTCCCAAGGCGGGAACGGCCTTGGGCGGCCTGGAGCCTCCCAGGAGGACCCGGCCGTGGAGGGTCCTCCCGGGCGCCGTCTGCGAAGACAAAAAAGCTATCGATCCGCACGATCCCAACTCCGCAAGGCCCTGCCGCGCAGAATAAAGAAGATAAGAAAAGACCGCGCACCTTCAACGCGCGGTCCTTTTGTTCCCCGGCACTGCCGCTTATTTCCCCACGCAGAACCGCCTGAAGATCTCCCCGACGATGGCTTCGTCGACGCCGCGGCCGTCCGTCTCGTTCAAGGCGGCCATGGCCTCCTCCGCGAGCGTGCACACGCAGTCGATCGGGTCGCCACGCCGGATGGCTTCGCACGCACCGGTGAGGGCGGCTTTCGCGTGTTCGAGCGCCTGCCGCTGCCGCACGTCCCAGATCACCGCGTCCGCGCGCAGATCGAGCGTCCCGCTGCCGTAGAGATCGGCGATCGCGGCGGCAAGCGCGTGTCCGTCGCCGGATCTCGCCGATAAGCTCACCCGGTGCCCGCACGCCGCGTCGATGGCGGCAAGCTCTTCGTCCGTGAGCCGGAGCCCCGCGTCCTCTTTGTTGATGACGGCGATTTTCGCCCCGTCCAGCGGCGTCAGCAGCGCGAGCAGCCGTCGGTCCTCGTCCGCGAGAGGTTCGCTCCCGTCAAAGACTGCGAGGATCAGCTCGGCCGAAGCGATCTCCCGCTCCGCGCGGTCCACGCCGATCTTTTCCACGGTGTCGGCCGCCTCGCGCACGCCCGCCGTATCCGAAAGCCGCAGCGTCACGCCGCCGAAGGACACCGTCTCGCGCAGAACGTCCCGGGTCGTCCCGGCGATCTCCGTCACGATCGCGCTCTCCTCGCCCGTCATGAGGTTGAACACCGAGCTCTTCCCGACGTTCGGCCGTCCGCAGAGGGCAGTCCGCACGCCGTCGGCGACCGCGCGTCCGGTCCTGTACGTCGCGAGAAGGCGTTCCACGTCCGCCTGCGCGCGCGACAGAGTCCCCCCGATCTCGCGCTCTCCCTCGTCCCCGACGTCCTCCTCCGGGTAGTCGATCGCGGCGTAGAGCGCGGTCATCGTCGCAAGCAGGCCGTCCGAGATCCGCGCGATCTCCCGGCTCACGTTCCCGCGGAGCGCGCCGGAGGACAGGGCCAGCCGCTCGGCGGTGTCCGCGTCGATGAGGCGGCCGACGGCCTCGGCTTCGGTCAGGGACAGACGCCCGTTCACGAAGGCGCGGCGCGTGAATTCCCCGGGACCTGCGGCGACGGCTCCGTGCGCGATCGCGGACAGGCACACGGCTTCGGTGACGGCGGGGCCTCCGTGGCACGCGATCTCCGCGACGTCCTCGCCGGTGAAGGAATGCGGTCCGTGGAAGACGGTGACGATCCCCTCGTCGCATGGCTCATCGTCGGCGTCGCAGATCGTGCCGAACACCGCGGTCCGCGGCGCGCAGTCCGCAAGCGGCTTGCCGTTTTTCGGGCGGAACATGCGTCCGGCGGCGGCGATGGCGTCCG
>JAFZPN010000134.1 GCA_017550315.1 Clostridia bacterium | reverse complement strand
TGGAGCGCGGACCAGAGAAGCGGGATCAGGATGCCGCCGGAGAGGTTGAAGATCATCGTCACGGAGAACGGACCGAGCGCGGCCGCGCGGATGAGGAGCGTGTTGTAGGTCACGAGCGCCGCACCATTGAGAATGCCGAGGCCGACGGTCAGCGGGGACGCCTGGACCGCAAAGCGCGCGAAGACGAGGGTGCCCGCGGCGACGATCAGGCCGTAGAGGACCGAATAGACCGCGGAGGAATATTGCTTTTTGCCGGGATAGTGCTTCGCATAGAGGTTGCAGAACGCGGACTGGAAGGTATAGAGCAGCACGAGGACCGCGACGAGAAGATTGGACATGGAAACCGCCCTCCTGTGACAGCGGGGATATTCTTCCCTATTGTATCACAGAAGGGCGGATTTTGCCAGAGAATCCGGGAAATTCCCGGCAGATTTTATCCGAAGATCTTCAAGGTCGACCGCTCGCCCGGCGTCACGTTCCAGATCGCGGAATCGAAGCCCTCGAAATGGGCGTCCGGCTCGGTCCGCAGATCATAGACGTAGTAGCAGCCGTACTTGATGCCGTTCTCCCGGCAGTAGGCCTCGAAGCCGCCGTCCGGGAAGGCCTCCCCGATGAGGCCCGAGAGCTCCGCGTATTCACGGGGCTTCATATCGGGGTCGAGGACGTAGTAGACCGAAATCTCCTCCGGCTCCTGCATCATCAGATCCTGCGCCACCTCATAGAAGGCATTCGGCAAGTTGACATCCTTCTTGGTATAGAACGCGCGGAACTTATTTGCTTTATTCCCGTCGATCTCGGTAAGCCGATTATCGATTTCCAAGAGGACAGGCTCGGGCAGGATGTGCGGCACGTCGTTCTTGATGATATAGACCATGCCGTCATCCGGGAGCGTCCCCGCGTCCACCGTCCCGTTAAAATACGAGGTGATGCAGGTCACGGCATACCCGCTGAGGCCGCCGATGTGCCAGCTCGGGACGTCCGTGTCGTCCGCCGTGACCGTCACGGAGGCGTCGGACCAGCAGCAGTCCATGAGATAGCACCCGCCCGCGACGCCGCCGACGGAGAGGCTGTAATAGGTCGTGTCCACATAGCTTCCCGAGATGGGTGAGTAACCGGTCTGCTCCTCCATCGGATCCGTCACGGAGGCCTCGACGATCACGTTCTTCGTGTAGCAGTTGATGACGTATTCGGAATACCCGACGACGGGACCGACAAAGAGCCGATCTCCGGTGCAGTCCGCGTCATACACGCCAACGATCCGGCTGTCCTCGATGCCGAGGTTCTTGATATACCCGGAATGAAATTCCTTGATATAGACGTTTTCGAGGCAAATAGGGCCCGACTCGATCCTCTCAAAGAACTGATATCCGTTTGCCGCCGCGTACTCCGGATCCAGATCATTCTGGCAGTCCCATCCGGCCCACAGCTTGCAATACCCGAACAGGCCGACGTAGTTCACCGTTTCTTCGACAGCGAAGTCCTTTTCGTTCGTGACCACAAGCCCGCGGATCACATGGCCGTTGCCGTTGAAGGTGCCGATGAACGGGTTCCGCTCGGTGCCGATGGGTTTCCAGCCGCCCGCGAACCGGCCGCCGTCCTCAAAATCTTCGGGAGCGAACGCGAGGTCCTCCATGAGGATATAGTTTGCGCCGAGATCCTCCCGCACGGCGTCGAGATCCTCGACCGTATAGACGCCGATCCAGCCCTCGGGGACTTCTTCCAGCCGCGTCACGCTCTCCTGCGCGGTCCTTGTGTTGATGAAATTGCGGATGATCGGACCGGCCGCGACCGCCGCGCCGAGCAGCGCGATCAAAGCCGCCGCCGCGATTACTGCCGTCCATTTTCTCGATTTCTTCATAAACGATACCTCCTTCCCGCGCACGTTCTCTCCGTACGCCTGCCGGCTGAGGAGCGCCCCCACCCGGTCTTCGAGCGACGATGACACCTCCTCGCGCGCGCCGTCTGCAGCGGTCTTCTCGATGTATGCCGCCGCCGCGCGCTTCAGATCCTTTTCAAAATCCCGCATTGCCGCTCCTCCTTTCCTGTTTTTTCAGCCATTCTCTTGCCCTTGACAGTCTGGTGCGCACCGTTCCGCTTGTCAGGCCCAGAACCGCCGCGATCTCCTCGTTCGTCATCTCATAGTGGACCCGGAGCAGCAGCACATCCCGGTAGGACGGCGGCATCGCTTCGATGAGCCTGAGCAGCCTCTGTGCCGCATCTTCGGCTTCCGCTTCCTCGTCGGGCCCGGCGGAGGTGTCGACATCCTCCGGCAGATCCGCGAAAGGCAGGGGCCGCTTGGCGTTGGCGTTGTAGAGATCGATCGCGGTGTTTCTGACATATATAACCGCCAGCGCACGCGTTTCGTTACATCCGAGGGACAAAAATTTTTCCTCGTTTTTGAGGATCCGCTCCATCGCGTCCATCACCGCGTCTTCCGCGTCCGCGGTATTGCCGAGGATGCGCCGCGCTTCCCTCATCATGACGTCCTTCGCCTGCCGCCAGACCCTCTCCGCCGGGCGCTCGGGATTCTCTTTTCCGCGCATCGGCGCCGCCTCCTTTCCGTCGTGGATCCTTTCCTTTGTTATAACCGATCCGGACGGCATTTTGTTACATCCAAAACGAAAATAATTGTGAAAATTTCCGCTTTTTCCGGATTTTCCGAAAATTTCCGGCGATTTTGCCCCGCTGCTTGCAAAACGCCGGGAAAGCTGATATAATCAAGGATGACCAAAAAACGCACGAAAGGCAGGTATTTGCCATGATCCGCACGACTTACGAGGGTGAGAATACCCGGGCGATCTCCTTCCCGCTCGGCGGGATCGGCACGGGCTCCGTCGGTCTCGGAGGAAACGGTCGGCTGCTCGACTGGGAGATCTGGAACCGCCCCGCGAAGGGATCGATCCACGGCTACTCCCACATCGCTCTGAAAGCCGAGACGCCCGAGGGACGCCTCCTCGACGCGCGCGTCCTGAACGGCGACATGGACGAGCATTACAGCGGCCAGCTCGGCAGCAATTTCGGCCACGGCATGCCCGGCGGCACGATGGCGGGATTTCCGCATTTCCGCCGCCACACCTTCCGCGGGACTTTCCCGACCGCCGAAATCGATTTCTCGGACGAGCGCTTCCCCGCCGCCGTCACGCTCACGGCGTTCAACCCATTCATCCCGCTGAACGACCGCGACTCGGGCATCCCGGCGGCGTTCTTCGAGATCCGCATCCGCAATACCGCAAAAGACACCGTCGACTTCTCCGCCGCGTTTTCTGTGAAGAATCCCTCTCCGAACGGCGTGAATCGCTATTTCGACGGCTACCGGATCGAAGGGATCTTCCTCGGACAGGAGGAGAGCGTTCCCGCGGATTCCCCGGAGCGGCGCGATATGACGATCGCGACCTCGGATCTCTCGGGCTCCGTACAGGAATACTGGTACCGGGGCGGATGGTCCGACGCCGTCGAGACGTTCTGGCGCAACTTCACGGAGCATCCGGATTTCAAAAATCGCCGCTACGACACCCCCGGCAGCGATCACGCGACCGTGTGCACCAAAAAGCGCGTCGGTCCGGGCGAGGAAGCCGTCTTCCGCTTCGTGCTCGCCTGGAACACGCCGAACAATTATAACTACTGGAATCCGATGAAGGACGCGGACGGGCATGACGTGACGTGGAAGAACTATTACGCCACGGTCTTTGAGGATTCGCGCGACACGGCGACCTATGCCCTCGCAAACTGGGATTCCCTCTGGCGCGATACCGTGCGCTTCCGCGACGCGCTCTTCTCCTCGACCCTGCCGCCCGAGGTGACCGAAGCGATCTCCGCGACCCTCTCCGTGCTCAAAACCGCGACGGTGCTGCGGCTGGAGAACGGCGAATTCTACGGCTGGGAGGGACTGAACCAGTTCTCCGGCTCCTGCGAGGGGACCTGCACGCATGTCTGGAACTACGCCTACGCGCTCTGCTTCCTCTTCCCCGCCCTCGAGCGCTCGATCCGCGAGACGGATTTCCGCTACAACCGCGACGAGGACGGCCGGATGCAGTTCCGCATGCAGCTCCCGCTCGGAAGAGAACGCGGAAACTGGCGGGCCTGCGTCGACGGTCAGATGGGCGGCGTCATCAAGTCGTGGCGCGAGTGGAAGATCTCGGGCTCCGATGAATGGCTCCGCAGCCAGTGGGAGGGGATCAAGGCCTCCCTCGAATACGCGTGGAATCCGAACAACTTCGACGGCTGGGACCGCGACCGCGACGGCGTCCTCGAAGGGCGTCAGCATCACACCCTCGACATGGAGCTCTTCGGTCCGTCCTCGTGGCTCGAAGGCTTCTACCTCTGCGCGCTCAAATGCGGCGCGGAGATGGCCCGCGCGATGGGCGAGGAGGACTCCGCCCGCGAATACGAGGAACTCTTCGTGAAAGGCAGAGCCTGGACCGACGAAAACCTCTTCAACGGGAAGTGGTACTGCCAGAAGATCGACCTCACGGATCGCGCGCAGCTGGAGAAATACAAGGTCTGCGGCGACGCGCTGAGCTACTGGAACGACGAGGCGGGCGAGGTGAAGTACCAGATCGGCGAGGGCTCGGAAATCGACCAGCTCCTCGCGCAGTGGCACGCCGACATCCTCGGCATCGGCGACATCTTCGATCCCGCGCAGCGGAAGATGGCCCTGTGCTCAATGTTCCACAACAACTACGCCGATTCAGCCCGTGAGCGGTACAATCCCTTCCGGCTCTATTCGGTGAACGACGACCGCGGCGCGGTGATCTGCGTCTATCCCGAAGGTGCGAAGAAGCCCGCCATCCCGATCCCGTACTGCCAGGAGACGATGCACGGCTTCGAATATGCGTTCGCCGGGCTGCTCATCGCCGAGGGCATGGTTGACGAAGGCCTCGCCGTGGTCCGCTCGATCCGGGACCGCTACGACGGCGCGCGGCGCAATCCGTGGAACGAGATCGAATGCGGCTCGAACTACGCCCGGAGCATGGCGGCCTTCGCGCTGCTTCCGATCTTCTCCGGCTTCACGTTCGATATGACACAGAAGCGGATCGGCTGGCACCCCATCGGGAATCCCGGCGAATACCGCTACCTCTTCTCGCTCGACGCGGCGTGGGGCACGGTGAGCCGCACGGCGGACGGCCTCACGATCGAGATCCTGGGCGGCGCGCTACCGGTGCGGGAGGTCGCCGTCGATCTCGCGGCGCGGGAAGTCCTTGCGGACGGCGAACCCATCGCATTCACGGTAACGGACGGCGTGATCCGACTTGCCGGGGATACAAAGGTCGCGAAAACGCTCGTGATCCGATAACTGCACGGTTTTTCACAAAACTTTTGCGGGATTCTGTGAATATTTTGTGACAAAAACCGCAAATGCCCCGTTGACAGCGAAGCGATCGTGTGATATACTGATACCAATCTCAGAGGAAGGAGTCTCCGGTCATGAAGCGCATCGCGATGAATCTTGGCATGAATCACGATTATCCCGTATCCGCATGGTCCGGGACTTTTCCGCTGTTGCTGAGATTCTGATACCACCCTATCATAATCCGAAACATAGCGGCGTCCCGGAACCGAACCCCGGACGCCGCCTTTGTTTTATCCCGATCCCATCCATCCCGTATAAGGAGGTCCCCCATGCGTACATCCGAAACCAAGGCATACGAAGCGCTCTCTGCTTACTACGAGAGCCACAACGAAGACGCGCGCTTTGACGCCCGGCACAATTCCGTCGAATTTCTCACCACGCTCGATTACATCGGACGGTACCTCCGACCGGGGGACCGGATCTGCGAGATCGGCGCGGGGAGCGGGCGGTATTCCCATACCCTCGCACGGCGCGGCTTCTCCGTCGACGCCGTGGAACTGATCCCGCGCAACATCGAACTTTTCCGGGCCCGCACGAAACCCGGCGAGGACGTCACGATCCGCGAGGGGACGGCGACCGATCTCTCCTGTTTCGCGGATGGTACGTTTGATGTGACCCTGCTCCTCGGCCCGATGTACCACCTCTTCACGGAGGAGGAACAGCGACGTGCGCTCTTTGAGGCTGTCCGGATCACAAAGCCCGGCGGACTGCTCTATGTCTCATACTGTATGAACGAGGGGACGGTCGTGCGCTTCGGGTTTCTCGGGCACAACATCCTCCCCTGCCTCGAGGCGGGCAAGATCGATCCCGTCTCCTTCCAGTGCTTTTCCGAGCCGGAAGACCTCTTCGTCCTGTGGCGGCGGGAGACGATCTTCGCGCGGACCGCGGGGCTGCCCGTCTCGCGCCTGCATTTCGTCGGGACCGATATGTTCACGAACTATTTTCGCGAGGCGGTCGACGCGATGAGCGAGGAGGAATTCGCCGCATGGCTCGCGTATCACCGGGCAATCTGCGAGCGGGAGGATCTCGTCGGGCTGACGTTCCACGCGCTCGATATTCTGAAAAAGGAGGACAGGACATGAAGCTGTTCACACGAAAAATGACCGAAGAAGACTTCGCGGGTGTGCTGCCCCTGCAACAGGAAATTCAATCGCTCCACGAAGCAGGCCGGCCCGATCTCTTCCGCGCGGGCGCCGTGAGCTATCCTGCTCAGATCTTCCGCCAGACCGTGAACGATCCCGCGTGGCGGTGCGCCGTATGCGAGGCGGACGGAGAGATCGCGGGCTTCCTCTTCGCGTGGGTACGGCATCTCCGCGATCACCGGAACATGCGCGACGCGGACATCCTGCTCCTCGACGACATCTGCGTGGGAGAGCGGTTTCGTCGGCACGGCGTGGGGCGCGCGCTGTTCGCCTATGCAGAAGCTGCCGCGGAGGAAGCGGGGTGCAGCCGGATCGAGCTCAGCGTCTGGTCGTTCAACGAAGACGCCGCGGCGTTCTACCGCGCAATGGGCCTCCGACCGATGACGGTAAAGATGGAGAAAAGAACCGGACAGGGGGTGGAGACATGAACACGGACCGCGAAGCCGTACGCGCTTATTACAACCGGGGAGCGATGGCGGAGTGGCGGCGGATCGCCGGTCGGCCGGAGTTTCTTCTGACATGCCGCTTTCTCGACCGCGAGATCCCGGCAGGCGCACGGGTGCTCGACATCGGCGGCGGACCGGGGCGGTATGCGATCCACCTCGCCGGACGCGGATGCGACGTGACGCTCGTCGACCTCGCCGAAGAAAACGTCCGGCTGGCCCGGGAGATGGCAGCGGAGGCGGGCGTGACCATCCGGGCCGTCGCGGGGGATGCGCTCGACGCCGAATCGCTCGTTGAGGGGCCGTTCGACACGGTGCTCCTCATGGGGCCGCTCTATCACCTGACCCGAGCGGAGGACCGTGACCGCGCGATGCGTGCCGCGCTGAACCTCTTAAAGCCCGGCGGACGCTTCTTTGCCGCGTTCATTCTGACCACGGCGGACCTCATCGACATCATGAAGAGCACGGACCGCACGCCGCTCGAACCCGATCCGGCGAATACCGCCCTGCGCGCCGCCATCGCCTCCGGTCACGGCTGGGAGGGAGACGCCTTCACCAGAGCGCGCTTTTGGGACATTGCGGAGATCCGTCCCTTCCTCGCGGCCTATCCGCTCGACGACGTGACGCTCTTCGCGCAGGAGGGGATCCTCTCACCCTGCGAGGGACGGATCATGGGCGGCACACCCGAGGAGATCACCCGCTGGCTCGATCTTGCCGAAGCGCTCGCCATGCGCGAAGAATACCTCGGCTGGTCGGAGCACATCCTCGCGAGGGGGAGCAAAAAATGAAACAAGAGCGGATCGACCGAATGAATAAGAAAAAGAAAGGAGAATCTCCATGCTGACGCACAAAGGAACCGTGGAAATCCGCACGGAGCGGCTGATCCTCCGGCGGTACCGGATGGAGGACACGGACGACACCTTCGCGTGGTGCCGCGATCCGGAGGTCCCGAAATATGTGACGTGGGAACCGCATGCCTCCCGGGACGCCACGGCGGAGCTGCTCACGGACTGGATCTCGAAATACGAAGCGCCGGACTACTACCACTGGACGATCGAATATCAAGGCGCGTCGGTCGGCAACATCGCGCTGATGCCGAATGACAAGCAAGAATCGGCGGAGATCGGCTATGCGCTCGCCCGTCCGCTCTGGCGGCAGGGGATCGTGAGCGAGGCGGCATCCGCGGTCGTCGATTTCGCGTTCCGGGAGGTCGGATTCCGCCGGCTCGCGATCCGGTATCTCGCGGAAAACGTCGGATCGGGCGGCGTCGCGCGTCGGTGCGGCTTCACCGAAGAGGGGATCGAGCGGGCCGCGTTTCTCACCCGCGACGGCGCGGCACACGACATCGTCCGCACTTCCCTCCTGCGGGAGGAATGGGAGCGGCTGAAGACGGGTCCCGCCACGGTCCTCGAGACGGAGCGGCTGATCCTGCGTCCCCCGCGCCTGTCGGATCTCGAAGCAGTCCAGACCTATGCCGGGGACGCCGACACGACGCGGTACATGTCCTGGGGTCCGAACACCCCCGAAGACACGCGGCGATTCCTGCGCACGGCGGAGGTCAAGTGGGCGTCGGCGCATCCGGAGGACTTTGAGTTCGTGCTCATCCGCAAAACGGACGGCGTGCTGCTCGGCGGATGCGGACTCTACACGACGGGAGATCTCGGCGAGGTCGGGTGGATCCTGCGGCCCGCATTCCGGCGGCGCGGCTATGCGACCGAGGCCGGGGAGGCCCTCCTGCGCTTCGGATTCCGCGACCGGGGGTTGTGGCGGATCCGCGCTCGGTGCGACAGCCGGAACACGCCGTCCTGGCATGTGATGGAGCGGCTCGGAATGCGGCGCGAGGGCTGTTTCCGTCAGGCGCGGCATAAGAACGGGGAGCGCGCGGACGGGCTTGAATACGCGATCCTCTGTGAAGAGTGGGAGGCGGGACAATGAAGCTGGTATTTCTCTTCGGCGACGCGGCGGCCGGCAAGATGACCGTCGGACAGGAGCTCGCCAAGATCACCGCTCTGCGGCTCTTCCACAACCACATGTCGATCGAACCCGTGATCGCGGTGTTCGGGAACTACAACCGGACCGCCGTGAATGCGTTCCGCGAGGCGGTCTTCACGGAGTTCGCCAAATCGGATCGGTACGGTATGATCTTCACCTTTCTCTTCTCCTTCGATTCCCCCGAAGACTGGGCGTACATCGAGCACGTGAAGGAGATCTTCGCGCCGTACGGAACGACGTTCTACTACGTCGAGCTGATCGCGCCGCAGGCGGTCCGGCTCGCGCGCAACCGGAGCGAAAACCGGCTGGCGGAAAAGCCGTCGAAACGCGACCTCGCGTCTTCCGACGAGCTCCTGCTCCGCACGGACGAAAAATACCGCTGCGTCAGCCGGCCCGGTGAGATCCCGTGGCCGAACTACCTGCGGATCGAGAACGAGCATGTCTCGGCCACAGAAGCGGCGCGTCAGATCAAGGAGACGTTCGGATTATGACGGCAGATAAGATCGTTTGTCTAAGCGATGTTCCGGAGCTTGCCGGGGATGCCGCGCGGTGGTTCCACGCAAAATGGGGGATCCCCGAGGAGGCGTACCGGGAGAGCATCGAGGCCTCCCTCGCCGATGACACACCGGTCCCCGCGTGGTTCCTCGCGCTGGACGGGGAGAAGATCGTCGGCGGGCTCGGGGTCATCGAAAACGACTTCCATCCGCGCCGGGATCTTGCGCCGAACGTCTGCGCGGTGTACGTCGAGGAGGCGTACCGGGGCCGCGGGATCGCGGGAATGCTCCTCGACCGTGCCGCCCGGGAGATGGACCGGCGCGGGATCGGGACGCTCTATCTCGTGACGGATCACACGGGCTTTTACGAGCAGTACGGCTGGGAGTACCTCTGCCCGGTCGTGAGCGATGGAGAAACGACGCCGTCGCGGGTGTATGTGCATCGGATGAAAAAATAGCACGGATGGGCCGTTCGTTTCGCGAAAGAGACGGGCGGTCCTTCTTTTCTGCGGATGCGTGCCAAAAATCCGCAGGATTTTCTCCTTTTTGCGCAAAATTTTCTCATTCCTCTCTTTATTTACGCGCCGGCGTGTGTTATAATATAGGATAGCGTATTGTCGACTTCCATCTCCGAAAGGTTTCAATAGAGAATTATGTGCGGTTTTGCAGGATTCACCGGAATCATCGATCAGCGGGAGGCCGTCCTTCACAAGATGGCGGACCGCATTATCCACCGCGGGCCGGACTCCGACGGCTATTTCATCGCGGGAGAAAACGACGGCGACGCGATCGCCCTCGGCTTCCGCCGTCTCGCGATCATCGACCTCAAGGGCGGGACCCAGCCGATGTACAGCGACGACCGCTCGGTCGCCATCGTCTTCAACGGCGAGATCTACAATTTCATGGATCTGCGCGACGAGCTCATCGCGAAGGGCTACGTCTTCAAGACCCGCTGCGACACCGAGACCGTCCTTCACGGCTATGAGGAATGGGGCGAGGGCGTCACCGAACGGCTGCGCGGGATGTTCGCTTTCGTCATCTGGGACGCGAAGACCCGGACTCTCTACGGCGCGCGCGACAACTTCGGCATCAAGCCGTTCTACTACACCTTTACCCCCTCGGGCCACATGATCTTCGGCTCCGAGATCAAGTCCTTCCTCGACCATCCGGAATTCGTCCCGCGCGTCAACGAGAACGCGCTGCGGCCGTATCTCACCTTCCAGTATTCGTCGCTCGAGGAGACATTCTTCAAGGGCGTGTACAAGCTGCCCCCGGCGCACTATTTCACCTACCGGGACGGGAAGATGACAAAGACCCGCTTCTGGGACATCGATTTCACGAAAAAAACCTCCCTCTCCTACGAGGAGGCGGCGGAGCAGATCGACGCGCGCGTGCATGAGTCCGTGACGGCCCACCGCATCAGCGACGTCAAGGTCGGTTCTTTCCTCTCGGGCGGCGTCGATTCCTCCTACATCACAGCGGTCCTCATGCCGAACGACACCTTCTCCGTCGGCTTCAACTTCGAGAAATTCGACGAGACAAGCGAAGCGAAAGAGCTGTCCGAGCGTCTCGGCGTCGACAACTATCTCATCCACATCACGGCGGACGAGTGCTTCGACGCGTTCCCGACGATCCAGTACCACATGGACGAACCGCAGTCCAATCCCTCCTCCGTGCCGCTTTACTTCCTCGCCCGGCTCGCGCGGGAGCATGTGACGGTCGTCCTCTCGGGAGAGGGCGCGGACGAGATCTACGCGGGCTACGAATGGTATGACGAGACCCCGATGATGCGCCGCTACAAGCACATTCCCGGTTTCCTCCGCCGCAGCGCCGCCTCGCTTTCGTCCCGCATGCCCTATTTCAAGGGTCACGACTTCCTCATCAAGGGCTCCGGCGTTCCCGAGGACTACTTCATCGGGCAGGCGCTGGTCTTCCCGGAGGACGAGGCTCTCGCGATCCTGAACGAGAAATACAAAAAGGGCCCGTCCGTCCGCGACGTCACCGCGCCGATCTACGCCAAAACGAAGGGGCTCTCCGAGCTCGAGAAAAAGCAGTATCTCGACCTCAACCTCTGGCTCCCGGGCGACATCCTCCTCAAAGCCGACAAGATGAGCATGGCGCACTCCCTCGAGCTCCGCGTGCCCTATCTCGACCGCGAAGTCATGGCGGAGGCGCAGATGCTCCCGTCCGCCTACAAGATCGACGGGCACGACACCAAGGCCGTTCTCCGCACCGCCGCGAACAAGACCCTCCCCGACGCGTGGGCGCACCGCCCGAAGAAGGGCTTCCCGGTCCCGATCCGGCAGTGGTTCATGGAAGATAAGTACTATGGCTATGCGAAAGAGGCGTTCACCTCCGACGCCGCCGCGGAATACTTCGACGCGAAAGCGCTCATGAAGCTCCTCGACGACCACAAGTCCGGCGCGGTCCGCAACCAGCGCAAGATCTGGACGGCGTACACCTTCCTCACCTGGCACAAACAGTTTATGGAATAAAAGCGAGGCACATCATGGAAAAAACCGTCACCCCGGTCATCATCGGAGCCGACCTCAACTGCTACAACGTCGCCCGCGCCTTCCACGAGGCCTACGGCGTGAAATCCTACGCGTTCGGGCGCTATGCCGTCTCCGCGACGAAATACTCGCGGATCCTCGATTTCAAGGCCGTCCCGCACATGGACGACGACGCCGTGATGCTCGACGAGCTGCACCGCTTCGCCGACGCGCACATCGGGGACCGTATGATCCTCTTCGGCTGCACGGACGACTATGTCTCGATGATCATCCGGAACCGCGAGGAGCTCTCGGATTTCGTCATCCCCTATCCGCCGGCCTCCCTGCTCTCCTCCGTCGCGAAAAAGGCGGAATTCTACGAGACCTGCGACAAATTCGGCATCCCGCACCCGGACACGGTCATCCTGACGGGCAAGGTCCCGCTCGACGATTACGCGCCCGAGAAGCTCGGGTTCTCCTATCCGATCATCGTCAAGCCCTCTTCCTCGGCGGACTACTGGAAGCACGAGTTCGAGGGGATGAAGAAGGTCTACGTCGCAAAGACCCCGGAAGAGGCCGAGGGG
>JAFZPN010000133.1 GCA_017550315.1 Clostridia bacterium | reverse complement strand
TCAGAGTCTTCTGATGAAGAGGGAGGGCGCGAGGAGCATCAGAAGAAGACCGGTCACGAAGCCGTAGATACCGGTGGTTTCCGCGATCGCGCAGCCCATGATCATGGTCGAGGTGACCTGGCCTCTGCACTCCGGCTGACGGCCGATGGCCTCGCATGCCTTGCCGACGGCATAGCCTTCGCCGATGCCGGGGCCGATGCCCGCGATGAGGGCGAGACCCGCGCCGACGGCACAGCCTGCCATGATGGTCGCTTTGGCGTTGATAAGCGCAGTCGCGTCGTTGACAACAGTGGGATCCATGTGAAATTCTCCTCAGTGAAATGATTTGTTGGTTTATGGTTCTGCGGGAATCCCCGCGGGCTTACGGGAGGGGACGCTCAGTCCGTCTTCACGGCGTTTCCGATGTAGAGCATCGTCAGCATGGCGAAGATGAACGCCTGCATGAGCGGGGTGAAGACTTCGAAGTAGATCGAGAGGACGGCGGGGAGGCCGACCTGCAGGAGCGGGATCGTCCCGAGCAGTCCTGGGAGCCAGCCGAGCAGGAGGGTGGAGACCGACGCCAGCCCCGCGTAAACGAGCGCCGAGATGACCACGCCGGAGACGATGTTTCCGAAGTGACGGAAGGTCATCGAGATGGGCGTGCCGATCTCCGAGAGGACGTTGAACGGGGTGAAGATCTTGATCGGCTCGGTGTAGCTCTTGAGATAGCCGAGGAAGCCGTTCGTCTTGATCTTGTAGAAGGTGATGAGCGAGAAGACGAGGATCGACCAGCCTGCGATGGTGTTGAGGTCCGCCGTGGGGGGATACGCGCCGACGAGGGCGGTGAGGGAAGAGGTTGCGGAGAGCCCGAGGATCGCGCAGATGAACGGCGCGTAGGGGAGGAAGCTCTCGCCCATGTTCTCGCGCACGAGCTTTGTGACCTGCTCGACGATCCATTCCGCGACGACCTGACGCTTCGAGGTCCCGCGGACCTTCATGCCGTGGGTGAGGACCAGGCAGAGGACGAAGAGAAGGGCGATGACGATCCACGAATTGACCTGCGTCTCGGTGATCCGGATGCCGCCGAGGACCGGGATCGTATAGAGGATCTTCGCGCCGGTGATGTTGAGGGTGTCCATAGTTAATCGGCTTTCTGATGATCGGTCTCTTCCGCGCCGCCGTCATCCGCATCGGCAGAGGCAGCGGGGGCGGGGGAGCCGTCGTTTTTCGGTTCTTTGCCGGGGAGAGGTCCCTTCGAGAAGTGCGAGACGAATTTCTCGAACTCGTCCGGCCTGTCCTCCTCGTCTTCCTCCTCGTCGGCAGGGAGGGAGCGGGCGGGGACCGCGTCGGGAGCGGCGTCCGGATCGGGAAGGGTTTCCGGGGACTCCTCGGGCGGGAGGGGATGCTTCTTCGCCCGGTACCACGACCAGAGATTGCGGGCCGTGAGCACGATGCGGGGATAGAACACCGAGGCCAGCACCGGGAGCCAGTGGATATGATCCACGGCGAGGGAGAGGGCCATCACGGCGAGCATGACGATCGTGCGGACGATGTAGGAGGAGCGCATCTTCGCCTTCGCCGCCGCCTCGTCCCCGGTCGCGAGGGCGCGGGTGATGCCGACGGACATGAAGAAGAAGTTCCCCGCGGCGAGCAGGAACCCGACGATCAGGCCCAAGAGGACCGAGAGATCGAAGCGCCGCGCGATGACAAAACCGACTGCCATCAATAGGGAACAGCAGAGGATGCCGACGGCCATCTTCCGGTTTTCTTCAAGCACTTCGGGATCGAGCTTCATCGGATCCACCTCCTCGGAAATCGTCGGGCGGCGGCCGGGATGTCCGCATGCCCATACGAAAAAATTATACCACAGTCCGGCGGGGATTGCAAGAATACGGGGAAGTTTTTATCAGTAAATTCACAAAACGCCGCCGGGGACGGGAGGCGCACGGAAGGATTTGGGCCGAATTCGCGTTTTTTCGCTCCGCCCGCTTGACTTCCGCGCGGAAATCGGTATAATATAGAGTGTATAAGAATCTCCCCGAGAGGGGACAGCACGGAGGATCTGCAAGTATGTTTGACAACGGCAAGCTCTACATGGGCCTTTCCGATCCCGACCGCGAACGGGTCTACATGTACCTCTCGCAGGCCAACCGCCACGGTCTGATCGCGGGCGCATCCGGCACCGGCAAGACCGTCACGATGAAGGTCATGGCCGAGTCCTTCTCCGACGCGGGCGTCCCGGTCTTTCTCTGCGACGTCAAGGGCGACGTCTCCGGCCTGATCGAGCCGGGCGCGGACAACGCCGGCATGCAGAAGCGCATCGACAAGTTCGGCATCCGCGACACCTTCCAATACAAATCCTATCCCGTCACGTTCTGGGACATCTACGGCAAGGGCGGCCATCCGATCCGCACCACCGTCTCCGACATGGGGCCGGAGATCCTCTCCCGCATCATGGGGCTGACGGAGGTGCAGGAGGGCGTCCTCAACATCATCTTCCGCATCGCGGACGAGCACGGTCTCGAGATCATCGATCTGAAGGACCTGCGCGCCGTGCTCCAATACATCGGCGAGAACCGCGCGGAATACTCCATGAAGTACGGCAACATGGCGGCCCAGTCGATCTCCGCGATCACGCGGGCGCTGATCCCGCTCGAGGACCAGGGCGGCAACGAGTTCTTCGGCGAACCGGCCCTCGACATCACCGACTGGATCCGCACGGACGCCTCCGGACACGGCATGATCAACCTGCTCCACGCCGTCGAGACGATCAAGTACCCGAAGCTCTACGCCGCGTTCCTGCTCTGGATGATGGCGGAGCTCTTTGAGGTCCTGCCCGAGGTCGGCGACCCGGAGAAGCCCACGATCGTGTTCTTCTTCGACGAGGCGCATCTGCTCTTCAACGGCGCGCCGAAGGGGCTCGTCTCGAAGATCGAGCAGACCGTGAAGCTCATCCGCTCGAAGGGCGTCGGCATCTACTTCGTCACCCAGTCCCCGTCCGACATCCCGGACAGCGTCCTCGCGCAGTGCTCCAACCGCGT
>JAFZPN010000132.1 GCA_017550315.1 Clostridia bacterium | reverse complement strand
GGCGGTCGATCCGACGAAGGTGACGCCGCGGACGTCCTCGTGCGTGAGGAAGAGCTCCGCCTCATTGCGGGAGCAGGGCACGACGTTGAAGATGCCGTCCGGGACGCCCGCCTCCTTGTACAGCTCGGCGAAGCGCAGGGAGGTCATCGGGGTGGTGGAGGCCGGCTTCAGGACGAACGCGTTGCCGCAGACAATGCAGAGCGGCGCCATCCAGCCGACGGGGATCATGGCGGGGAAGTTCCACGGCGCGATCCCGGCGAAGACGCCGATCGGCTCGCGGTACAGCGTGGTATCGTACCCGGTTGAAGTGTTCATGAGGCTCTCGCCCATGAGCAGCGACGGCGCGGAGCACGCGAGCTCGGTCATCTCGAGCGCCTTGCCGACGTCGCCCGCCGCCTCGCTCCAGCACTTGCCGTTTTCGGTCGCGCAGAGGAGGGTCAGCTCGTCCATGTGCTCTTCGATGAGATTGCGCAGCTTCATCATGATCGAGGCGCGCTTGCGGACCGGGGTGTCCCGCCATGCCGGATACGCAGCCTTGGCCGCGGCGATGGCGGATTCGACCTCTTCCTTCGTGCAGCACGGGACCTTCGCGATCTCATGCCCGGTCGAGGGGTCATAGATGGTGTTGAACTTCTCGGAACGGCTTTCGATGAACTGCCCGCCGATAAAGGGCTTCATCACCTTGATTTCACTCATGAGAATGCTCTCCTTCGATAATATAGTCAGATTCAGTCGCCGAGCGGGGTCACGACGCCGCCGCACTCGGCTTTCTTTTCGCGGATGAAAGCGGCGAGGCTCTCTTCCGTCGGCATGTCGCGGCTGCACGCGTGGCTGGCCACCAGCATCGCCGCGGACGCGCTTCCCTGCTCGAGCGCATCGGGGAGGGGATCGCCGCGCATCAGGGCGTGTAAGAACGCGCTGGCATAGCCGTCGCCGCCGCCGAAGCCCTTGAGCGCGCTCACCGGGAACGGCCGGACCTGGTAGTTCCCCTCCCGGCTGTACGCGGAGGAGCCGGCCTTGCCGTGCTTGATGACGCAGATCGAGGCGCACTTGTTCAGCCAGTATTCCGCGGAAGTCCCGTCCGTGCCGTCGAGGCCGAGAAGGCGCTCCATGCGGTCGAATTCCTCGCGGCTGCCGAGGATGATGTCGGCTTTTTCCGCGACGAGGGACGTGTAGACGGCGATCTCATCGTCGCTCTTCCACGTGTACGCGCGGTAGTCGGCGTCGAAGACCACGGGGATGCCGTTCTTCTTCGCGTAGGTCAGGGCCTTGAAGGATGCCTCGCGGGTCGGGGAGGTGCAGAGCGCGGTCCCGGAGATGAGGAGGCAGGCCGCAGAGGCGATGTATTCCTCATCCACGTCGTCGGTCGAGAGCTGGAGGTCCGCCACGCCCTCGCGGTACATGAGGATCGAGGATTCGGTGGGCGAGAGCATCTCCGTGAAGGTCAGGCCCAGCTTTTCCCCGTTGGTGCAGCGGAAGATGTGGGAGGTGTCGATCCCTTCGTTCTTGAAGAAGTCGGTGACGAAGGTGCCGAACTGGTCGTCGGACACGCGCCCGAGGAACCCCACCCGGCTGCCGAGACGCGCCATGCCGACGGCGATGTTCGCGGGGGATCCGCCGAGATACTTGTTGAAATTGGAGCTCTCGTTCAGGGGGCGGTTGTAATCGGTGGGATTGAAGTCGATGGCGACGCGCCCCACGGGGATGATGTGCAGGGGTTTGGACAGATCAAAGGTCATCATAGTCAAGCCTTCCCTTCGCCGCCGAATAGGCGGATGTAGCGCGTCACCACCGTGCGCACGGCATCGGAGGAGGCGCGGATGTTCGCAAAGATATCGGTTCCCCGGCAGGCACCCGCCTGTGCCATGAAGATGTCGGTCGCGATGTTGATCTTGCGCATGCCGAGCGAAATGAGTTTCCGGAACTGCTCGTCACTCAGGCCGCTCCCGCCGTGGAGGACCGGGGCGGCGTTCAGTCTGCCGTGGAGCTGTTCGAGGACGTCGTAGCGCAGCTTCGGTGCGGCGGCGTACAGGCCGTGCGCGTTGCCGATGCCGACCGCCAGCGCGTCGATGCCGAGGGCGTCCATGCGCGCGCAGTCGTCGACCGTGGCGATCTTTTCCTCCGCCTCGCCGCCTTCCTCGCTCTTGCCGACGCGCCCGACCTCCGCCTCCACCGCCGCGCCCGCGGCCTTCGCCATCGAGACGACCTCGGCAGTCAGGTTCAGATTGTCTTCAATCGGGAGATCGGAGCCGTCGCACATCACGGACGTGAAGCCGTACTCGAGCGCCTCGCGGACGCATCCGAGCGTCTTGCCGTGATCGAGATGGACGGCGACGGGGACGGACGCGTGCCGTGCCGCCGCGAGCATCATGGGGGCGATCAGCCAGAGGGGAGAATGGGGCAGACGCGATTCGGCGATCTGCATGATGATGGGCGCGCGGCACTCTTCGGCAGCCGCCAGCACGCCGCGGATACACTCCATGTTCGCCACGCTGAACGCGCCGACGGCATATCCGCCGGCCTCGGCGTCGCGGAGCAGATCCCGCATATTCGAGAGGGACAAGGGTCTCACCCGCCTTTTCTGTATGATTCGTATGGATCCTCGATGGGATCGGGCCTCGCCGGTCTCCCGGCATTGACCCGTATGGATTAGTATAACATAATCCGGCCGGGTTTTCAAGGGGAGCGGGGAAATTAAAGAGAATCAAAAAGGGGTTGGGGCAATATCCTGCGCTGACGCTTCTTTGTGTTACACGCTAGCGCACATTTGGTTTGCGCGCTGGCGCTTGCGGATTAGGGATATTGCAAGTCGTTTGTTTTTTTGTCCTCGCGAACTTGTTCGCGTGCCGGACAGGGACCATAGAGGACCGGCCGCGCCTGATTCTGTCGTTTGCGCGCTGGCGCTTGCGGATTTGGAATCGTGCGGCTCGTTTGCTTTTTTGTCCGTCCGGACGGGACCAAAGAGGAGCCTCCGGCCGGCTCCTCTCTGGACTTACCAGGCCCCACGGCAGGGGAGGAGCGCCTCCCCCGCCTTTGGATTCCACCCCTACCCCCTCAGGTGCAACCTCCCCTCTGGATCGTAAGCGTTGTTCAATGGGGGCTAAGCGCACCCATTTCAGGATTACATGGCTGCACCAATATAGGAAAGCGAAAACACACGACCTTTGTTTAGGTGCGGTAGTGTGGGTGCAGGTTCAAGTCAAGCTGTTGCTGTTATCCGTGGAGTGAGGCTTGATGGATGACGCGAAGCGAAGGGTGCAGGTCTGACACTCACCGCTGCATGCCTTGCCACGGCGCAGCTGTAAGGTCTAACACGTACATGCTGCACAAGCTGGCGGGAGCGAGCCTCTAACCTATCCGTGCCGCTCATCTTGGAGATGGCCCCTGTAATCACCCGTTGGATAGGCGTGATGAAACTCGTTTCATCCGCCGTTTGGCTGCATCCCATTGAGCTAAGGTGCAGATAATCCACGGTACGCACGTTGAAGGGTGGATTCCCAAGGCGGGAACGGCCTTGGGCGGCCTGGAGCCTCCCAGGAGGACCCGGCCGCGGAGGGTCCTCCCGGGCGCCGTCTGCGAAGACAAAAAAGCTAACGACCTGCAATATCCCAAATCCGCAAGCGTCAGC
>JAFZPN010000131.1 GCA_017550315.1 Clostridia bacterium | reverse complement strand
GACCTCGCCGCGGAAGCTGATCACCGACGCGGAGGGCAACCTCTGGCTGAGCGACAGCACCAAGGTGGTCGTGATTTCGCCGGAGCGGGTGTGGATCAACCAGTTCAAGCTGAACGCTCTCGATATGGCCGCTCTGCGGGACGGGTCGGTTCGGGCCGTATCAAAACGGAGTATCGCGCGGCTCGATCCCGAAACCGGGACCCTTCAAGACGCCCTTTCCCTCTGGGACAACGCCGTAAACGCCGTTCCGGGCGGACCGGAGGACGAATACCTGTTTTATTACAACGGAGAGAGCGGAATCTGCGGCGTCCGGACGGACGAAGAGGGAAAACCCGTGTCCGACGAGCTGATGAGTTTCGTCAATTCCAACGTGAACTACAACGCGTCGCTCGTCCCCTCGGAGGACACGCTTCAACTCTCCGCCGCGCTCTCCTCAGAGGCCTTCGTCATGACGGAGTGGAGCCGTGGCTCGGACGGACGGTTCCGCTTCCTCCCGGTGCTGTATCGGCGGGGAGAAGACCTCGAACTCTCCGCGGTGAAGGAGATCCAGATCGCGCACTGGCAGGCGATCCCGCAGAATCTGGCGTGGGAGATCACGCAGTTCAACAAAGCGCATACGGACATCCGCGTCACGACGCTGGACTATACGAAATACAATACCGACGAAGACAGAACGGCGGGCGCAAAGCAGCTGACGCTGGACGTCATCACGGGGATCGTCTCGCCGGACATGCTCCTCGGCAGCACGGCGGACGGGCCGCTCCTTGAGATGCAGAACCACGGGATCACGCTCGATCTTGCACCGTATCTGAAGGAATCCGGGCTGGACGGCGATCTCTTCGGCTGCGTGCGAACGAGCTTCACGGATGAGGACGGCAAACTGTGGGGAATCTGCCCGACGTTCAGTTTGAACTTTTTCGCGTCCTCGCAGGAAAGATTGGGGGCTCTCGCGGAAAAAGGCCGCTGGACAACGGCGGAGTTCATGGATTTTGTGGAAGCCCTGCCGGAGGACTGCGCCCTGCATCCCTATTCCACCCGTGAAATGCGCGGCGAAATCGGCCCCGATTTCAATGTGTTCATCGACCGGGAGACGGCGGTCTGCTCGTTCGATTCGCCGCTGTTTTACCGGTATCTCGGCTGGCTCGAGACCCTGCCGACCGCCAGAGAATGGTGGGACGGGAAAGGAGCGGAGCACGGGCTGAACAAATGGCCGATCGCGCCGTATCTGCACAGCGGAAAGCTCGCGCTGCGCGGCGTCGGGATGCAGGACACGGACAGCGTCATCAGCGTGGATATCTTGTCAACGGGCGACAAGGATTACGCGATGATCGGCCATCCGTCCGAGACGGGTTCGGGCGTCCGTCTGTTTTCGGACATGGGGATGGTCGTGCTGACGCGGTCCGTGGTTCCCGACGCGTGCTGGACGTTTATCCGGGCATGCCTCGAAGACTCAGGTCTGACCAACACGGAACGATGGCAGTATGGGTGCGGGCTTCCCGCGCTGAAATCGGTGTACGACGGGGAAATGGAAGTTCTGAAACGGAAACCGATCGCGAAGGTCATCACCGACAGCCAGCAGTTCACGATCCACTTTATGGAAGACACGGATCCCGCCTATGTGGAGGAGCAGGCGAACAGCGCGGGACGCAGCGGGACGTGGTACCTCGAACCGTTCGACGAAGCGGAGCTTTCCTTCCTCCGCGGCTGGATCGACGGGGCGGGCGAGCCGTTTACGGACGCGTTTCCGTCGGAGCTCTACGAAATCGTGAAGGAGGAGATCGACGCCTGGCTCGGAGGGATGGGCACGCCCGAGGACTGCGCGAAGAAAATTCAGTCGAGAGCGTCGATCTGGCTGGCGGAACACAAATAAAACCGGCTGAAAAGCCGGCAGAAAATCGATTGACTACACAGGAGGCACCCATGCGATACGGTCCCATCACGGCCATAGACAAAACCGGGCGGGAGATCCTGCTCCGGAACGCGGAACCGGACGACGCAGACGCGCTGCTGCGGTATCTGAAAACCACCGCCGCCGAAACGCCCTTCCTCGTCCGCGAGCCGGAGGAGATCACGCTCTCGGTCGAGGCGGAGCGGCAGTTCCTTGAAAACAAGATCGCGGCGGAGCGGGAACTCATGCTCGTCGCCTTCGCGGACGGGGAACACGTCGGGAACTGCTCCTTTATGGAGGTCGGCAGCGCGATGCGGTACCGGCACCGGTGCAGCGTCGGGATCGCCCTGTACCGGGCGTTCTGGGGACGGGGCATCGGGCGGATCATGCTCGAGACCGTCCTCTCTGCCGCCAGAGATGCAGGCTACGAGCAGGCGGAGCTCGAAGCAGTCGCGGACAATCACACCGCCATTGCGCTGTACGAAAAGCTCGGCTTCCGGCAGTACGGGACCTTCCCCGACAACATGAAATACAAGGACGGGACCTGTGCCGACGGGATCTGGATGATGAAAAAACTTTGATGAATCACGCCTCCGCCGCCGCGCGTTCCATGATCGCGTGGATGTCGGGGGCCTTCTTCTTCATGTTCGCGGGATGCAGATCGAGCGTGGTGAAGCAGTGCCCGGACGAGGCTTCGGCCACGGGCTGACCGGTCTTTTCTTCCGTGATGACATAGGCGACCGTCATGCGGACGCCGTTGTACAGGGTGATCTTCGGCACGATCCGGATCACGTCCCCGCTCGTCACGGGATGCAGGTAACGGCACGTCACCTCGAGGACCGGGATCGTGAAGCCGCGCTCCTCGAGGAGGGACATGGGGATGCCGACGGTCTCCATCCAGCCGCAGCGGGTCTCCTCCAGGTAGCGGATGTAGTTCGAGTGGTGGACGATCCCCATCCGGTCGGTCTCGTAATAGTTGATCCTGCGCACGTAAGCGTATTCCATGGGCGTATCCTCCGCGGTTTCCGGGTTTGTATCATGATACCACGTTTCGCCGGGCGGTGCAAGGCATTCTTTGTGAATTCGCCGCGCTGGCATCCGTGAGGTTGACAGACGGGCCCCGCCGTGGTATAATGAGGCCGATAAACCGTGCGCGAAATCCAAAAGAGAATCGAGGGCCTGACATGGAACAGATCGGATCCGAGCGGATCGTGCTGGACATCCCGGCAGCGTTCACCGCCGAAGAGCTTGCGCATCTCTGCCGCGTGAAGGAGGACTCCGCGGCGTTCGGGGTCGTGGAGGAGTCGCTCGACGCGGTCAACGAATACGCCGCGCCGAAAGCCGTCCTCAAATGGGCGACAGTCGATGGGGTGCAGGGGGATCTCACCACCGTCGACGGCGCGGTCTTTCAGAGCAAGGTCGTGGCCGATAAACTGAAGGACACCCCGCGCGTCTTCCTCTCCGTCATCACGGCGGGCAGCGGCCTCGAGGCCTGCGGCGAGTTCGACGGCGATCCCTTCCTCGACACCCTCAACGGCGCGCTCCTCGCCCATGCGACGGGATACACCGTCCGGTACATGAAGGAGCACTTCGGGTTTGACGGCAGCTCGATGCTCAACCCCGGCTCCCTCCCGGACTGGCCGATTAAGAACAATTTCACCCTCTTCGACCTCATCGGCCATGTCGAGGAGATCGGCGTCACGATCCGGGAAAACGGGTATATGAAGCCGTGGAACACCACCTCGCATATCCACTTTTCCGGGCACGGGTATCAGAACTGTTCGCTGTGCCGCAAATACGACTGCATCGGACGCCGCGCCCCGTTCAACCGCGCGGAGTATATCCGCATCTTCGGCACGGAGCCGTGAAAAAACAGGACCAAAACGAAACCTCCCCCGGGCGATCGCTCACCCGAAGGAGGTTTTCTTGTTCTGCCGATTCTTAGTCCCGGTACTTGTCCACGTTCTTCTCAAGCGTCTTCGTGACGGCCTTGGCGTTCTTCTCGTACCACGACGTGATGTCCCGGTTCGCGGATCCGACGAAGTCGACGAATTCGTTGTTGAACGCGCCGCTCAGCTCGGAATTATAGTACCCGAGGTCGAAGATGAGCGCGCTCTTGATGATGTCGAGCATGTCCGCGGACTCGTTGTCCCGCGACGCCTTGCTCTGTAAGGTGACCTCATAGTACGCCGGGAGCACGAGACGCTCGCCGATGCGGCAGAGGGCCTCGACGATCGCGGAGGTGCGCGCCGGATCGGAAGCCGTGATCGGGACGAGGAAGAGGTTCGTCCCCGCGTCCACGTTGGTGCAGTATTCGGACTGCTCGTCGTACTTCGGCCACGGGATCACGCCGAAATCCGTCTCCATGGTGCGCAGCGTGATCACGTCCGTCATGTTCATGTCGGTGAAGAGCGCGCGGCTCTCCTCGAAGATGCCGATAAACCCGGACGAATACGAGACGTCGGCGGTGTCCACGTAGGCAGCGTCGGAGTCGATCAGCGCGAAGTAACGGTTGAACACGTCGACGGTCTTCTCGGAATAGAAGGAGAGATAGGGCGTGTCGTCCTCATCCTTCGAGAGGACGCGGAGCCCGCTCGTCGCGAAGGCTTCCATCGGCCCGACCCATTTCTGCGTCACGTAGCCGAGGCGGTCGTCGTCCTCTTTGATCATGCCGTCGCCGTTGAGGTCCGCCGAAGCGCTCTCCACCTGCGAGGCCCAGAGATCGTAGGTCCACGCGCCTTCCCGCACCGTCTCGTAGGGGAAGGGAATGCCGAGATCGGTCATGAGCTGCTTGTTGAAGAGCATGACGTCGGCCGATCCGAGGCTGTTGTAGCTGATGTCGCCGTTCATGACGAAGAGCTTGCCGAGGATGGAGAAGCTCTTCCGGGCGTCCTGGCTCCACCACGGGGAATCGAGCGAGATGTACGGCAGGGCGGTGTTCCAGTCGAGGCAGAGCATCTGGTTCGCGTAGAGGAAGGCGGCGCGGCCGTGCGGGATGACCAGGTCGTACGCGTCGTCGCCCGCCCGGATGGAGGTCATGGCGTCCGTCTCGTAGTTGTAGTTGGAGGATTCCTCGTACCGGATCGCGACGTCGAACTTCTCCGCGACCATGGAATTGCGGCGGAAGATCGCGTCGTTGATCGCCTCGCCGTTGAGCTCATCGGCGGCCATGTCGGCGATCCAGCGGTCGTTCGGGCGGATGAGCATGAGGAACTCGTATCCGCCGTACCCGTCCTCCGGGAGTCCGTCGTAGAGGACGGCGGGATCGAGGGGATCCTCCTCGGTCTCGGGCACAGCCTCGGCTGCGGTCTGTTCGTTGTCCGCGGCGGGATCCGGGGAGGCGGGATCCGCGGCGGCGTCGGGGGATTTTTCGCTGCACGCGGCAAAGAGAGGGCAGAGCAATAGCAGCGCGAGCAGCAGCGACAGGGCTTTCCGCATCGGTTTCATGAGAAATTCCTTTCTGAAAGTACATGTCCGGCGAGGTCCCGTCTTCCGTTCGATGGCGGCGGGACTTCTTTCTGCTTTTATTGTATCACAAATCCGGCGCTTCGGCAAGGGATTTGCGAAGGTTTTCGGGCAAGTGCACCGGATCCGGCCCAAACGGCGGCAAAATCCTCGTGCCGCGGGGAAAAAACTCCCGAGACAAGAGGTGGACAGGGCGGCGGCGATGTGCTATACTGTCGGTACAGGATGCGCAGCCTGATTTTCTGACTGAATCGGAGGAAATCCAAATGAAACTTTATCTCGGAGAAAACATGCGGCGGCTCAGGCTGGAAAAGGACATGACGCAGGAGGCGCTTGCCGAGGCGCTCGGCGTGTCCCCGCAGACCGTCAGCCGCTGGGAGGGAGGAGCGAGCTACCCGGACGTGGAGTTGCTCCCGGAGATCGCCGGGTATTTCGACGTGTCCGTGGACATGCTCATCGGCGCGGACGAAGCGCGGCAGAAAGCCTATCTCAGGAAGACCCGGGGCGAGATCTGGGCAGAACCCGACCGTGAGCGCCGCCGGGAAATGGCGCGGAAGCTGTGCCGGGAATACCCGCAGTCCGCCGAGGCGTGGATCACGCTGTTCCACGAGCTCGCGTGGAAACCGTCTCCGGACCGCCCGGGCATTCTGAAACCGTCGCTGGATCATTACGCGGAGGCGAAAAAGACGGCGGAGAAAATCTTCTCGCTCTCACGGGACAACCGCGTCGATTTCGACAGCACGGTCCGGTGCCTGGTCGATATAGCGCCTGAGAACGAAGTCGATGAGCTGCTCAACAAATACGCAGCAGCCTACGACATTTCCAAAGGAGGACTCCTCGAGCACCGGTATCTCAACTGGGAGGACTGGCCGCGGTACGAGCTCTGGCGGCAGAACGCGCTTCTGAGCGATTTCCGCTGGTGGATGCAGGCCCGGTTCCGCAAACAGCACGGCGATCCGCCCGAGGTCGACGTCTGGGCGATGACGGCGCTGCTGCGCTTTGTGAATCTCCTGACCGGATACGATGGGGACGCATTGATCGATCCGACAACCGATCTCTGGTATGACGACAAGCAGCTGCTCGCGGAACACCTCGCGAGCGCGCAGGCGGCGTGCGGCCGGGTCGAAGAGGCTTTGTGCACACTCGGCGACATGCTGACGATGCTCGAAAACGCCAAGGCGCTGCCGGTCGGGACGATCCTCACCTACCGCTGCCCGGTGCTGGACGTCTATCGGTATAAGGTCGTCGGCGCGCCCGATCCGGGTGCCGGCGAAGGTCCGTTCAGCGTGCCGCTCTTCCGGATGATCGCCGTGGACGAGCAGGGGGAGATCTGCACGGAGACCGAAACTGCCCTGACTTCCGTCACGTTCGTCGAACCCGGCGTGAACGGGCTCGAAGGCTTCGACGCCATCCGCGATGAGCCGGCATTCAAAAAGCTCATCGAACGGGCGGAGAAGCTGTATGCATCGACCTGAATGCGGGCAAGATAAGAACACCGCCGGAGGATAACCGTCCGGCGGCATTTTTATGCGGTTCGCTCAGCCCGGTTCCCCGGCGAGCCATTTGCGGCGGACTTCTTCGTACACCGCGTCGTCGATGAGGGGCTGCTTCCACTGCGCGGCGGTGGGCGAGACGTACATCTCACCCGCGGATTCCTCGAAGGTGCAGAAGGTATCGTTCCGCACGCGGTCCCGCTCTTCGGGCCTGCGCAGATCGGGCACGTCGAGCGTCGGCCCGCCCTCCACGATGGAGCGGTAGGCGAGGATCCCGGGGATGCACATGTCGACTGCGCGGTACACGTCCACGGCTTCCGCCTTCGCGTCCTCATCGCCGAGGATCGAGCGGACGAAGTAGTGCGTCGTGAAGTAGTCGCTGCCGCCGTGTCCGGTCCCTTCCGCGCCGTCGAGGCGGAACGCGGGGGCATACTTCTCATGAGTCCCCACGCAGTTGCCCGTGGTCTCGCGCCAGACGTGCAGGTTTCCCCCGTCCCAGCGGTCGGTCTCCATCGAGCCGCGCGTGCCGTACATCTCATAGTTGATGGATCCCGGCTCGCGCTTCAGGCCGCCGTGGATGCTCTTCACGATCGCGCCGTTCTCGAGCGTCACCATCTCCATGCCGAAGGCGCCGGCCCGCGCGCCGAGCTTGATCATGAATTCCTGCTCTTGCCCTTCGAGGCCGACGACCTTGATCGGTCTCAGGCCCGTCGCGTGCAGGATCGGGCCGAGGGAGTGCGTGCAGTAGAAGGTGGAGGCGTCCCGGTTGCGCCAGTGATCCCGCTCGCCGTAGGTGATCTGCGGCCAGATCGACGCGCAGTCGTGGATGTATTCGCCCTCCGCGTACATCAGCTCGCCGATGTCGCCGGCACGGTACAGCCGCCGCATCTCCGCCGTGGTGTTGAAGAAGCAGTAGTTCTCCGCGTACTGATAGACCTTTCCGCTCTCCTCGACCGCCTCGATGAGCGCGACCGCTTCGGCGAGGGTGGCGCAGGTCAGCACCTCGCTCATGATGTGCCGCCCGCTGCCGAGAAGCCGGACGGCGAATTTTGCGTGCTCGTGCGCGTAGTTGGCCAGCACGACCGCGTCCATGTCGCAGGAGAAGAAGTCCTCGAAGTTCTCAAAGAGCGCGACCTTGAGCCCCGCGTCCTCCGCTGTCTTCCCCGCCGAGTCGAGGGAGGGGCGGTGCTTGTCGCAGATCGCCGTCACCTCCGCGTCCGGGTTGCGCAGAAGCTGATGGATCATCGTCATGCCGCGGTGCGCGCCGAAGACCCCGATTTTCAGTTTTGCCATGATGCTGTATCCTCCGTTTTCCGCCGGCCATCGCCGGTCATTTTCGGGCGGATCCCGCCGTCCGTCCCTATTATACCAGCATCGGCGGAAAAACACAAGCGGGGAAGGCGAATCCGGCGGGATGTTTTTCGGGGCGGAGACTTGCATCGCGCGCGAACCTGTGCTATAATGGACCCGGAGAAAATCTTCGGACCATGCTTGATTGAATGAAGGAGGAATTTTCATGAAGACAAGAAAGCTCACCGCCGCCTTCCTCGCCGTGCTGCTGCTCCTGTCCGCCGCGGTATCGTGCTCGAATGCGCCCGAAAACACGGACGAGGCCGGAACCCCCGCGCTGACCGACGGCACCCCGGAGGAGACCGAGGCGGCGGAAGAGGAAGCCGACTCCCGTCTCTCGATCCCGGACGAATTGCCCGAGATCTCCTTCGACGGGCAGGAATTCCGCGCGCTCACCACGACGTCGAAGGAATTCCAGTTCCGGGTCGAGGAGCTGAACGGCGAAGTCACGAACGACGCCATCTTCAACCGGAACCAGACCATTGAGGACCGCTTCAACGCCAAGATCACCACCGTACTCTCGAACGCCCCCTACGACGAGATCAGCAAATTCGTCAAGGCGTCGGCGGACGAGTGCGAGATCGCCGATCACTTTGAGTATAAAGCCTACACGCCCATCTCCCAGAACAGCTATCTCGACTGGAACACCATCCCCTACATCGATCAGTCGAAGCCTTGGTGGAACAAGGCCTCGAACGAAGGCTCCACCATCAACGGCAAGCTCTTCTGCATCGTCGGCGACCTCTCCATCACCGCGATGCAGTTCACGTACGCCATGTTCTTCGACATGGATCTGACGCAGCAGTACGGGTACTCCGGCGACGACCTCTACGGGCTCGTCTTCGAGGGCACCTGGACGCTCGACAAGATGCGCGAGATCGCCGGGAACATCTGGGTCGATCTCAACAGCGACGGCAAATCGAATGACGGCGACACCCTCGGCTATGCGTACTGGAACTACCACGGCACGGACGTCTGGGTCACGGCCATGGGCGAGCCCATCACGCAGTATGAAAACGGCGAGATCATCGTCACCCTCGGCTCCGAAAAGGTCTCGAATGCCCTCGACAAGGTGATCGCGCTGGTCTACGAGACGCCCGGCGCCTACCGCTTCAGCGACGAGACCCACGGCCGCAACGAATTCATCGCGGGCCGCATCGCCATCATGCCGATGATGTTCGAGGACTGCTACGGGCCCCTGCGCGACATGGAATACACCTACGGCGTGCTCCCGTACCCGAAGTACGACGAGGCGCAGGAGGCGTACTACACCAACTCCATGGACCAGCACTCGGTGTTCGGCGTCCCGAAGACCCTGCCCGAGGACCGGTACGATTTCGTCGGGATCATGATGGAGGCCCTGAACGCGGAATCCTACAAGACGGTCTATCCGGCGTTCTACGACACGGCGCTCAAGAACAAGTACACCGAAGATCCCGTCACGGCGAAGATGATCGACCTCATCATGGACGGCCGTGTATACGAATTCTCTTTCCAGTTCGGGGAATATCTCTCGAACCTGCCGTACATGTTCCGGTACGAGCTGTACAACGGCCAGAACAACCTGGCGTCGACGTTGCAGAAGAACCGCAAGCCGATCAACAAGAAACTCGAAGCGCTGTATAAGATGTACGAATAAGCAAATAAGCAAAAGAAAAAAGTCCGCCGCAGTCCTTTCACAGGATTGCGGCGGTTTTCACCTCTGAGCGACGATCTTCCGCGCCCAGGCGAAGAGCGCCTCGGAGGCTGCGGCAAAATCCGGGACCGCGCCGCGCTTCATGCCGATGTAAGCCGAGACGATCGCGCACTCTTCCTCCCCGGCAGCATCGCAGAGTTCGCGGAAGGACGAGCAGAAGCGGCCGGTATCCCGGAAGACGAGCGCCCGGATGACGAAGGCCGCCGATTTGTACAGTTCCGGGAGGATCCCGGCGTCCCGCTCAAAAAGCATATTGTGGACGCATCCGTGGTAGAGATTGCACGCTCCCGTTCGGATCGCGCGGTCCACGGCGTCGGCGTCGATCCGGGCAAACGCCTCGTCCAGTGTGCCATAGAGGGGAACGGTGTCGTGGCAGAGGTGGAAGAGATCGGACGGCTCCCAGCGCAGAAGCTCCTCCCACCCGGCAAAGAAGCCGCAGACCCGGTCCCGGTGCGCAAGCCCATCGAGCATGGCCCGGTAGGCCTCGATATCCGCCGCGTCCGCGGTGTCGAAGATCACGACCAGGTCGATGTCGCTCTCCTCCGTCGCTTCGCCGCGGGCTGCGCTGCCCTGCAGGCCGACGAAGCGGATCCGGCTGCCGAATGCCTCCGTCAGCGCGGCAAGGTATTCGTCCAGCCATGCGTCAAGATCGAGGGGCAGTTCCGTTTCCCCGAAGCGTCTCATTTCTCCAAATTCCGAAAGGCGTCGGGATTGTTTTTCGTGATCATGGCGAGCTTTTCGCAGGTATCTTTATCCGCGCAGGCGCCGCAGGTCTCGACCTTTTTCGCGAGCGCGCACTGCCGGATCGGGCAGAGCGAGGCGCAGTAGGGCGTTTTCACCCCGTCGACGCGGCATCCGACGCAGTGGATCATGTCGGGCGTGATGGTCACGTGGTTGAGTTCCGACCAGTGCCGGGCGACCTTCTCCCGCAGGGCTTCGTCCCGGTTCACGGTGGCGATCCGGGCTTCGCAGGTCTCGCAGTCGAGGCCGCAGTATGCGATGAGTTCTTTCATGGCAGTTCCTCCGTATCAGATGGGTAGGTTTGTTTGGCGGGCAGTCATGTCCTTTCGGTACCCGCGTTCACGATCGCGGCGTAGTCTTCCTCCGGGATCATCGGCGAGCCGATCTCCCCGATCAGGGAGGCGTCGACGGCGCCGCTTTCGGCATACTGACGCCCGGCATCCCGCACCAGCGCGAGTCGCGGTCCGGTCACGACCTCCGCCTCCGGCGCGTTCATCAGCGGGCATTCCGGGACGGTCAGGATCAGAGGATCGCCGGGGAAGCAAAGCCGGAACTGCGCCGCCGCGGGCTCGAAATTGTGCCGGCTGTTCGGGAAGCCGCAGCCGCAGATCATCGCATTGCGCAGACGGGAGAGATCCGCCTGGCCGACGTGCGCGTACCGGTCGCCGACCTTTTGCATCGCCATCGAGGAGAGGGGCAGCGTGCGGTCGAGAAGGGCCTTGAGCGGCGCGGGCATGCCGTAGCAGTAGAGCGGAAAGCTCCAGATCAGGAGATCGCTCTTTACGATCTCGTCGAGGATCCCCCGCATGTCGTCCCGGTGTACGCAGGTCCCGCCGTTCGTCATGCAGGCAAAACACCCGGAGCACGGCGCAATGGAGCAGTCGATGACGTGGAGGATCTTCACCTCCTGTTCAGACACTTCGCGCATCCCGTCGAGAAAGGCCCGGGTAATGCGCAGCGTGCCGCTCTCCTCCCGCTTCGGGCTTCCGTTCAAAACCAGAATTTTCATGATGACGGTATGTCTCCTTTCTCCGCGTCAACGCAGAGGATCCTCTCCTCCCGGCGCGATCGGCAGATAGCTCAGCGCATGTGCGCGGGTATGCGGTCGCGGCAGGTCATGGAATAGAGATCGGCGTCGCTGAGGAGGAATTCGAGCCGGACGGGACGGTCCAGCAGGGAACGCAGATCCCCGGCGAAGGGCACAGTCCGACGGAGCGAATCGCCGAAGAGGAAGCCGGAGTCAAAGCCCGGGAGCGGCTCGCCCGCCTCGTCGCAGATCCGGAGGCGGACATATCCCTGGGCGGAGGTCGAGAGGTTCAGGCTGATCTCGTCGCCGGGGAGCAGGCAGGATTTTGTGAGCACGCGCCCCTCCCGCCACGGACTCCGCCACGACCAGAAGCCGTCCTGGCGCAGGGTGTACCGCCGCAGTCCGACCGGCTTCATGCGGTAGTTCTCCGTCACGTACAGGGAGATCTCCTCGTCGCCGGAGAGGGGATCGCGCGTCTCGGCGAATCCGTACGCCGTATAGGTGCAGCCGTAGGTCCAGGTGCCCGCTCTCTCCGGGCCGGGACGGATAAAGGCCTCCTCCTCGCGCCGGAAGTGCCGGCCGTCCCGCGAGGACATGAGCAGCGTGTCCGTCATGGCGGTGCCGCCGCGCCCTTCTTCCTCGATGAGGCCGCGCCGCTTTTCCCAGTCGGGGAGGTCGGGGATTACCGCCGCGTCCATACGGCGCTCAATGTACCGCGCGGGCCAGCCCACATAGATGTGCGGGGCGCGGGGATAGAGCATCACGTTGTTCGTGTACATCTGAAAGTCCGGCGCGCCGTCCCCGTAGGCGATGAGGCCGCATTCCGTCCAGTGGAGGAAATCCGGGCTGACGGCATGGAGGATGTCCCGCACGATCCCCTCGGCATTGCGCTCCGGACCGACGCTGCCGTCCGGATTCGGGGAGCCGCCCGATGCGTGGAAGGAGCGGTAATAGAGCTCGTAGCGTCCCGCCGCCGGGTTCCAGAAGCAGGTGTTGAGCGAGTCGAAATGGCCCTTTTCGATGACCTTTCTGCCCGTCTCCGAGAAGTGGATCCCGTCCGGGCTGGTGTAGAGCATCAGGCCGGAGCGGTATTCGCCGCACAGGCCCTTGTACCGCTCCTCGGGCGGGCAGGCGGGATTTGCGTCGCGGAAGATGAAGATGTTGTCCATCTCCCGCTCGAAGAGGATGTTGTTCTTCCGGCTGCCACCGAACGAGACCGCGCCGACCTCGGGCCGGGTGAAATGGATCCCGTCGGGGCTCTCGGCGCAGCAGAACCGGCCGAGGGTGCTGCCGGAGAGACGGTGTCCGTCCGCATCGCGCCGGTCATCCGCGCCGCGGTAATAGAGGCGGTATCCGGCGCCGTCCCGGAAGATCTGGAAATACCCGCTGACGCAGCCCTCCCACGGCCGGTCACAGGTATAGACGATCTCCCGCGGCCGGGGCGCATGCATCGTCACCCGCACGCCGCGCATCTCCTCCGCCGGCCATTCGTCCCAGAACACCTCGCGAAAATGCAGTTTTTCCATGGCACACCTCCGATGGATTGGTTTCTGAATGCCCCTTCATTATACCACAACTCCGCGCGCCCGTCAACCGTACCCCGAGCGAATCGCGGCGCCCGTGACCCTTGACAAGGCCGGCGGGGCGTGATACAATAAAGACGGCATGTTATATCAACATCAACGGAGGATTTATCATGCAGAATTCTGCATTTCGCCAGGCCGCCGCGCTCATGCTGGCACTCCTGTTCCTCGGCGCATCGTTCCTGTCCTGCTCGGAAAGCGCAAAGGGAGGAGATAAGCCTGTCCAGAGTGTCACACAGTCCGATGCCCAGGCCGGATCCGTTACTCCGGAGGCAATCGAAGAAGACGAGACCCTGCTCCGCGACAGCATTCCGGATGATCTCAGCTACAACGGCGCCACGATTCGTATCTTTGTCTCGAACGGTTCTGGACAGTGCGAACAGCTCTATGCCGGCGCAGGCGAGCTGACTGGAGACGTGGAGAACGACGCCATTATCCAACGAAACCTGACTACGGAGGAGCGGCTCGACATCAAACTCGAATACGTGGGAGATGCCGAAGGCGCGTGGAATACCATTGCCTCGATCCTCTCGCGGTTCATCATGGCGGGCGACACAACCTACGACCTCTACCTTGGCAACGAGTATGGCCATGTCAACCTCATCACCCTCGGTGGGATTCAAAATATCAACGATCTCGATGCCATCGATTTTGACAAGCCGTGGTGGAACGTCGCATACATGGACGAGATGATGATCGGCAATGACGCACGCTTCTTCCTCGCAGGCGACTACATCATCGAGACTGTCCGCATGGCGCACACCCTGTTTTTCAACAAGAATCTTTATGAGGACACGTTCGGCAAGCCGGAAGAACTCTACGATTTCGTTCTCGACGGGACATGGACGATAGACAAGCTGGCTTCGGTCGCCGAAGCCGCCTACGTCGACCTCAACAACAACGGACAGTCCGATCCGGACGACCGCCTCGGATACATCACCTACCTCGCCGCCGCATCCGTCGATCCGTTCGCCTATCTCGGGGACATACCCTATTCCGTCCACGACGAAAACGGGTACATCGTACTGAACCTGATGAGCGATCAGGCCGTGACGCTCGGGGAGAAGGTCGTCAACTTCTTCCATCAGCCGGGCAGCGTGTTCCAGATGAGTTCCAATGTGTCCGGCGCGGTGTTCAAGGAGGGGCGCGCTCTCTTTCTCGGCCTGCAGTCCCTCGGCACGGCGCAGTCCTACCGGGACATGGAGAACGACTACGGCTTCCTGCCATATCCTAAGCTCGACGAGAACCAGCGCGCGTATCATTCACTTGTGGCGGACAACGCCCTGATCGGCTCGATCCCCTCCGCATCCCTGAACCTCGACAAGATCGGCGCGGTGCTCGAGGTCCTCTCCTCCGAAACATGGCGGACCGTCATGCCCGCGTGGTACGAGACTTCCCTGAAGATCAAGTATTCCCGGGACGACATCGCTGCGCAGATTATCGACCTGATCCACGACTCCACGACGACGAACTTTATCTACGCATACTCGAATCCCCTGAGCGGCACGGGCCAAATCATGCGGGAAATGGTCGGAAACAACAACACCGACTACGCCTCCGCGGTCGCCAGAAAGGAAAAGGTGGCGAAGAAGTCCCTCGAAAAACTCATCGCTGCCTATGAGGAGCATCTGGCTCCGTGATGCATAACGGAAAAACGGGAGGTCCCTATATGACATCGTTTCGTTTTCTCTTCTGTTGGCTGTGCGTCGTCCTTGTCCTCGTGACAGCGGGATGCCGGCGCACGGAGCCCGCACCGGAACCGCCTGCCGAAAAGCCCGCGCAGGAGACGGAGGCCGCCGTCCCGGATGCCGCGGAATCCGACGTCATCACGCTGGTGCGCGGGGACGAATCCTCGCGGGCCGTGACCGACGCGGCGATCGCCCTGCGCAAGACGCTCGAGGCGGCCGGGCTCACGGTGGACCTCAAAACCGACTGGTACAAGCGGGGCGAGGAGATGACGCGCTATCCCGGCGAGATCCAGGTCGGGCACACCAACCGGCCGGAATCCGAAGAACTGTACGCGCGGATGGCGGAGGCCGCGGAGCCGCTCGACTGGCTGATCCGCGCGGGAGAGGTCAACTCCATCGCGGCGACGGACGAGAGCATCATGGACGCGGTCTCGCTCTTCGCCGACGAATATCTGCGCCAGAGAACGGCCGGCAGGGAAGACTGGGAGATGCAGCGGGTACACGAATTCCCGCGCAAGCTCCTCATCGGCGGCACGGCGTACACCACGGCGCAGATCACCGCGGGATCCTCGGAGCCCGAGAAGTACGCGGCGTCCGAGCTGCGCAAATACCTCGGCCAGGTCGGGATCTGGGAAGGGGACGGCGCGGCGTTTGATTTGTCCATCGACCGCGCGGTCGGGACGGACGGGTATGTCATCACGCCCGGGGAGGACGGGACCGTCACCATCTGCGGCGGGAACGGACGGGGCGTGATCTACGGGGTCTACGCCTTCTTCGAGCAGTACGCCGGGGTGCGCTATTTCATGCCGGGGCTCGAGACCCTCGGGGAGGGCGACATCGTCGTCGACCGGGAATATGCGCTGACGCCGATCTTCGAGATGCGGCAGTCCGACTGGCAGTGCGGGAACGGGGACGTCGACTGGTGCGTGAAGAACGGCATCAATCAGCGAGACATTCCGAAGAAGCAGGGCGGGAACATCAAATACGGCGGCTTTGTCCACACCATCGCGGGGCTCACGGGAACCTCCGCCGACCGTCAGCCGTGCTTCTCCGATCCCGAGATCCTCGAGAAGACCATCGCCTCCGTGCGCGCGCTGCTGGCGTCCGATCCGTCCATCACGATCGTCTCCGTGTCGCAGAACGACAACCAGAACTACTGCACCTGCGCGAAATGCCGCGCGATCGACGCGGAAGAGGGCAGCCACATGGGATCCCTGCTGCGGTTTATCAACGCCGTGGCGAAGGACATCGAGGACGACTACCCGGACGTCCTCATCGACACGCTCGCCTATCAGCACACGCGGCAGGCCCCGAAGATCACGAAGCCGCGCGACAACGTCTGCATCCGGCTCTGCTCCATTGAATGCTGCTTCAGCCATCCGCTGAATGATTCGGACTGCCCCGAAAACAAAAAATTCGCCGAGGATATCGTCGAATGGAGCAAGATCTGCGACCGGATCTATGTCTGGGACTACGTCACGGACTTCTGCTACTACGTCCAGACCTTCCCGAACTTCCACGTCCTGCGCGAGAACATGCGCTTCTTCGCGGAGCACGGCGTGAAGGGGATGTATCCGGAGGGCAACTATAACTCCCCGCAGTCAGGCGAATTCGGCGAGCTCCGCTGCTATCTGCTCGCGAAGCTGATGATGAACCCCATGATGACGGAGGAGGAATACGGACGCCACATGGACGAGTTCCTCCGCGCATACTACGGCGAGGGCTGGGAAAGCGTCCGCGCCTACATCGACTGGTTCACGGAGCAGGCGAAGGGGAGCCACATGAACATCTGGCAGCCGATCATCAACGTGGTCCGCAAATCGAAGTTGCGCGAGATGGTCGAGACCTTTGACGGGTACTGGGACAAGGCGGAAGAGCTGGCGGGGGACCGTCTCGACGCCGTCAAGCGTTCCCGCCTGCAGTGGGAATGCGTCCGGCTGATGGTGGATCCCGACGAGGAGAGGGCGGCGTGGTTCCTCGCACAGATCGAGGAGCGGCAGATCATGTGGCGCGAGACGTCCGCTCTGCCGACCCGGTACGCTCTCTCCAAATCCGCCGCGCTGTGGGAGTGATACCTCCCATCGAACAGACTGAACCGTCCCCCGGACATGTGTTCCGGCCCGGACATACATACGGAAAACAGGAGGCAATCATGACAGAAAACGCTCTTCTCACAGGCAGCGCGCTGATCGGCACGGGCAAGTCCCGCTCGATCAGCCCCGAAAACACGGACGGCGCAAAAGGCCTCGGCGGCATGGCGACCCACGGCACGGGCGAAGGATGCGCGCGCGAGCTCGGGCAGGGCTGGAAGGTCTCGCCCTCCGTCCGCATCGATCCGCACACCCTCTACACCATAGCCGAGATCGAAGGCTCCGGCGTCATCAACCACATCTGGCTCACGCCCGCGGGCATCCCCGGACGCTACGCCATCCTCCGCTTTTACTGGGACGGCGCGGAGATCCCGTCGGTCGAGGTTCCGCTCGGCGACTTCTTCGCGAACGCCTATGTCCCGGACTTCACGCAGATGTCCTCGCTCGCCGTCTGCGTCAACCCGCGCAACGGGCTGAACTGCTACTGGCAGATGCCGTTCAGAAAGTCCTGCCGCATCACGGTCGAGAACCTCGCGGACGATGTCTTCACGCTCTATTATCAGATCGACTACACCCTCGACGAGGTGCCCGCGCGGGCCGGATACTTCCACGCGCATTTCCGCCGCTCCAATCCCCTGCCGTACAAGGAAGTCCACACGATCCTCGACGGCGTGAAGGGAGCCGGGCAGTACGTGGGGACCTACATGGCGTGGGGCGTGAACAACAACGGCTGGTGGGGCGAGGGCGAGATCAAGTTCTACCTCGACGGCGACCGCGACTTCCCGACGATCTGCGGGACCGGAACGGAGGACTATTTCTGCGGCGCGTACAATTTCGACAACGAGCACCGCTACGAGCGCTTCGCGACGCCGTACACCGGGATGATCCCCTATGCGCCGGACGGACTCTACCGCGCGAATCAGCGGTTCTCGCTCTACCGCTGGCACCTCGCGGACCCGATCCGGTTTGCTGAGGACGTGCGCGTCACGATCCAGGCGCTCGGCTGGCGGTCCGGCGGGCGGTATCTGCCCCTGCAGGACGACATCAGCTCGACGGCGTACTTCTACCTCGACCACCCGTCGGAGACGAAGCCCGAACTCCCCGACCGGGATACTCTCGAAATCATCTGAACCGCACGCAAAAACGCAGCCGCCCGGATTCGATCCGAGCGGCTGTTGTGTATATGGAGGTTATTCGTCCTTGCGTTGAGGAGCTTATCGCGGCATATTCCGAAATCCGTTCCGTGCCTTTTAGTCCCCCAGCAGGGATTTCGTGAGCTTCTCGAGCTGCTTCGCGAGGACCTTTTCGTTCGATTTCATCGTCGACGCCCAGTTCGTGTTCTTGTTTACCACGGCGCCGCGGAAGAGCGAGTAGGTCAGGCCGCTGAGGTCGTTGTTGAACACGCGCCCGAAGTCGAAGGAGACCGTCGAGCGGATGAGGTCGTACATCAGCGAGGACTGCTGATCCTGCGCGTACTTTACCTTGAATGCGTTCTCGAACAGCGCGGGGGACACGGTGCGGAAGCTCTCCGACGCCATCGCCTCGAGGACCGCCGCGGACATGGCGGGATCCCGCGCGTCGATCGGGATGCCGTAAAGGGTGTACGGGAAGGACGTGATGGTCACGTACTCCGCCTGCTCCTCGTCGTATTTCGGATAGGGCACGATGCCGTAGGTGAACGTCGTGTCGCGCAGGTAGTTGACCGCGTAGGTCAGCTCATGCGAGCAGAACAGGCCGCGGCCTTCCTTGAACACGGCGTAGGAGGGCTCGATCTGCGGGGAGCCGTCTCCGACGAGGCAGCCCTCCCCGTCCACCATCGCGACGACCTTTTCGAGGACCGTGTGCGCCTTTTCCCCGCTGAAGAGGGGCGAGAGATACGGGATGTCGTCTTCGTCCTTCTCGGTCGTGCGCAGGCCGCAGCTGAAGAAGAACGGATCGACGTAGATGGAATAGGTGATGTACCCGAGGCGGTCCTCGAAGCCCTTTTTGCCGTCGCCGTTGAGGTCCACGTAGACCCCGGACGCCATGGAGGACATCTTGTCCAGCGTCCACGTGCCGCTCTGCACGAGGTCATAGGGATTTTCGAGGTCCTCGTATTCCGCGAGCATGTCCTGATTGAAGTACACGCCGTAGAGGTAGTAGATCATGTAGGTGGAGATGTCGCCGGAGCAGAAGTAGAGCTTTCCGCCGCAGGTCGCCTCGTCGAGGAGGGAGGCGGGCCACCAGGGCTTCTCGAAATCGAGATAGTCGAGGCCGTTGAGCGGGATGCACATGCCCTTCGACGCGAGCGACGCGCCGGCCATCGAATAGCCGCCGGAGAGATCGTACGCGCCGTCCCCCGCCGTGATGCTCGCGCTGAGGGCCTTGACCCAGTCGTTGCGCTGATCGTATGCGCCGGGCTCGAGGCGGTAGGCAAGCGTGATGCCGAGGCGTTCCTCGACGGCGAGGTTCCGGGCGAAGATCGCGTCGTTGACGATCTCGCCGTTTTCCTCTTCCACGTAGAATTCGACGAGCACCGGTCCGGACCAGCCGAAGACGTTGACGGTCGTGCCGTCGAAGCGTAGATCGTCGGGGAGGCTGTCCGGGGGATAGGCGGGCTCGGTCTCCGGGGCGGCTTCGGACGCGGCGTCTTCCCCAGCCAGGGTGTCCGCGGGGGATGTGGGATCCGCCACCTCTTCGGCGGGATTCGCGGCGCAGCCTGCCAGCGCGGAGAGGAGGAAGATGAGGGTGAGGATGAGGGAAAGTGCGCGTTTCATGGGGGCCTCCTTATTCGTCCTTGTAGAGTTCAAGCGTGTTCAGCAGTTTGCCGAGACATTTCTCATACGAATCCTTCCCGGTAATATACGGCATCATGTTGTCCCGAACATACTGAAAGATCAGCGGGGAGTAGAAAATGGCGTGATCAAAGCTCGTCAGGTATTCTTCCGCCATGTCCACAATACCCATCTCTCTCTCCGTGAAATATGCGTCGTTCATGAGATATTGCCGGACAGCTTTTTTGTTC